>NZ_MJIQ01000057.1:0-72784 GCF_001878775.1 Acinetobacter sp. AR2-3 | reverse complement strand
CTTGATCACGATTTGTTACATCAATATGTAATTGGCCTACTATCTGAGGAAGTAATATTTTTTTTTTGTCTCGTGGGCTCGGAGATGTGTATAAGAGACAGATACAACCCCTATTTTTAAATAATTCAGCAAAAATATCACGACTGTTTATTTATTCTACAAAAAATACAGGTTTTTCTATTTTTCACTCAAAATTTATTCAATTATTGATGTTTTAAAGTAGTTTATTTACTTATCAAAGGATATTTCTAGTTAATTTAATTGCTATATCTATCTAAAAATTTTTTATTGTCTTTATTTCAGATCAAACACAACAGATGAGTTAATAAAATAGATTTACTATGGAATCCCTTACCCATTTTAAAAATATAATCCTCCTCCATCCATTAAAATTCCATTCAACAAGATAATCACTCTATAGATAAACTCTGGTTGAATTGTTGAATGATTAAAATTAAAAGTGAAGCAATGCGAGAAGAAAGCAATCTTCAATGCACAGTTTTATTAGATGAAAAATAATTTAATAGGGGTTCGAGCATTCATCATGATAGCCACCGATAACAATTGTATATTTTTTATTCACATTGAATTTCAGGCATAAAAAAAACCGCTTAACGCGGTATCTTTTATCTCGACCATCTTGAAGGAGATGGTCGGAGCAGTAGGATTCGAACCTACGACCCCCTGGTCCCAAACCAGGTGCACTACCAGGCTGTGCTATGCTCCGATTTCAACTTTAAAAGTTGGGGTGAATGACGGGATTCGAACCCGCGACAACTGGAATCACAATCCAGGGCTCTACCAACTGAGCTACATCCACCATCATTTTGATTCTTAACATCAAGCGACCAAATGGCGCGCCTGACAGGATTCGAACCTGTGACCATCCGCTTAGAAGGCGGATGCTCTATCCAACTGAGCTACAAGCGCGTTACTGATGCAAACATCATTTGCCTTGAAGAATTGGTCGGAGCAGTAGGATTCGAACCTACGACCCCCTGGTCCCAAACCAGGTGCACTACCAGGCTGTGCTATGCTCCGATTCATCTCAGCTTTCGTATCGAACATCGTTCGGTACGGTGTGCATTCTAGGCGTGACGCCCGGAGACGTCAACACCTATATTTAAAAAAAACCGAAAAAACGCTTCAAGCGTTTATTTATCAATCGCTTCAGACATTTTTTATACAAATTTTAACGTTTTAGTCTGGCACTAAAGTTCAGCATGCGATCTAGAGGCAGCTTTGCTCGTTCCGCAAGTACCGGATCGACATATACTTCCTGATCTTTATGCTGTAACACATGCAAGATACCATCCAGCTCGTTCATGGCCATCCAAGGGCAATGCGCACAAGAACGACAGGTCGCCCCCTCTCCTGCGGTTGGTGCTTCAATCAGGATTTTATCCGGTACTGCCTGCTGCATTTTATAAAAAATGCCGCGATCAGTAGCCACGATTAAACGTTGATGTGGCAAAGTCTGCGCTGCTTTAATCAGTTGCGAAGTGCTACCCACGGCATCAGCAATCTCGACTACAGACATCGGTGATTCAGGATGTACCAGAACCGCAGCATCTGGATAGAGTGCTTTCATATTGGCAATACCGCGTGAACGGAATTCTTCATGCACGATACAGGCGCCATCCCAGAGCAACATCTCTGCACCGGTTTTTTTCTGGATATAACGACCCAGATGCTGATCGGGTGCCCAGATGATTTTTTCGCCCAGACTGTCCAGATGTTCGATAATTTCCACTGCACAGCTTGAAGTGACGACCCAATCGGCCCGGGCTTTCACGGCCGCTGACGTGTTAGCATAAACCACCACGGTATGATCCGGGTGCGCATCGCAAAAAGCGGTAAATTCATCGACAGGACAACCCAAGTCCAGTGAACAGGTCGCTTCCAGGGTAGGCATCAGCACGGTTTTATGGGGTGAAAGAATTTTAGAGGTTTCGCCCATAAATTTCACACCAGCCACCACAAGCGTTGAAGCCGGATGATCGCGACCAAAACGCGCCATTTCCAGTGAATCGGAAACACAGCCACCGGTCAGTTCAGCCAGTTCTTGCACTTCAGGATCACAATAATAATGCGCCACCAAAACAGCATCCTGTTTTTCCAGCTCTGCCTTGATCTGTGCAAATTTGTCCAATTTTTCCTGCTGGCTCATTTGATGTTCTTGAGGAACACCCAAACGATCTAAATGCGCCTGCACAATCGATTTAGCTTCATTGGCTATTAATTTGGTCGCATCATTCATCACAATTCTTACTCTACCCTCATGGTTCACTATTCAATGAACCTTTCACCCTACATCCCGGTCAGCTCTGGCGAAGTGCTATTTTTGACCAGTCATTAAAAACTACAAGATATAAAAAAAGCCCCACAACGGAGGCTTTAGAAACGATCTGAATTATGAGCGATAATCTGCATTGATTTTTACGTAGTCATACGACAGATCACAGGTATAAACCGTATCTTTTGCCTGACCTCGTCCAAGATCAACACGAATCGTCATTTCAGCCTGGGCCATCACACGTGCACCGGCTGCTTCAGTATAGTCTGCTGCCGCACCACCATCTTTACAGATTTGTACATCATCTAACCAAACCTGAATTTTTGCAACGTCTAAATTCGGCACACCGGCATAACCAATCGCAGCCAGAATACGGCCCCAGTTTGGATCAGAAGCAAAAATCGCGGTTTTGACCAGCGGTGAATGCGCAATGCTATAGGCAATATCGCAGCACTCTTGAGTATTGCCGCCACCTTCCACAGTCACGGTAATGAACTTAGTCGCACCTTCACCATCACGTACAATCAGTTGCGCAAGGCGTTTCATGGTACGTGTCAATACGTCTAGCACCACTGCATAACGCGGATCTTCAGTTGAAGTGATCTCAGCACCACCGGCCTGACCCGTAGCAATAAAGATACATGAGTCATTGGTTGAGGTATCGCCATCAATGGTAATACGGTTAAACGAGACATTGACTGTTTCAGTTAATAACTGTTGAACCAGTTCACGGCTGATCGGTGCATCCGTCGCAACATAACCCAGCATGGTCGCCATATTGGGACGAATCATGCCTGCACCTTTGGAAATACCGGTCATGGTATAAGTCACACCATCCAGCTCGAACTGTTCTGAAGCACCTTTCGGGGTGGTATCTGTGGTCATGATTCCAGTTGCTGCATCGACCCAGGCATCATCACGCAATGAATCCAGCGCAGGCTGTAAACCTGTAAGCAAACGCTCCATTGGAAGCTGCTCACCAATCACACCAGTCGAGAATGGCAACACTTCAGCAGCCTGTACGCCTGCAAGTTCAGCCAGCTTGGCACAGGTGGCTTCTGCATTTGCCATGCCTGTAGGGCCTGTTCCTGCATTGGCATTTCCGGTATTGATTACCAGGTAACGTGGATTACCCGCTTGCAAATGGGCTTTAGATACATGCACTGGTGCTGCACAAAAGGCATTCTGGGTAAACACCCCTGCAACATTGGAGCCTGCAGCCAGTTCAAATATCACCAGGTCACGTCGGTTCTGATAGCGCACATAGGCTTCAGCCGAACCAATTTTAACCCCTTTCACCACATGCATCTGTGGCATAGATACGTCACCAACTGCCATTTTAAAGTCCAATATTGAAGTTTTAGAAAAATACAGCTTAGTTGATCTGCAACAAAAAATCGAGCCAAAGCCTGAGCCAGCCTGAGATTTGTTATGGATTTTCACAATAAAAAACCAGTCATCAAGACTGGTTTCTACATTTTTAAAATAAGATATTTTTAATTTTGTGCAAGTTGTCCAGATTCGCTTAGCAAAGCCTGTTTCGCCTGTTGTTGACTTGCAGTAGAAAGTGCCGGATTTGTAGCAACAATACGGTCTGCATTTGCCGCATTGGCAGCTGCAATCGCAGCCGTCTGCAACACAATCGGACGATTCTGGTTGGCAAAGGTATAACGGATGCCGGTACGTGGGCTTGCCACAGTCACTTGTGCATCGGTACGTTGTACTTGAGCAGTAGTCGTACCCACCGCTTGCTGAACTTTATCAATTGTTGTGGTCGCTGCAGTTTGGGCAAAACTTAAGGCAGGCATTGCCAAAGCGGCAATCATGAGCGTTTTTAATACTTTTTCCATTCAGGTTATTCCACTTTGAGGTGTTGAATGAGCCATTAAATAGCATTTAATTCCTAAGACTGCAAACAGTATTCAATTTCTGAAAAATCTTCATACATAAAAAAATCAGAGCCATGGGGCTCTGATTTTTAATAGCGTTTAGATCTTACCATGACACTGTTTGTATTTCAGGCCTGAACCACATGGACAAGGTGCATTACGACTTGCCGGTGCTTCAAAAACTGGTGCTACCGGATTGGCCTGAGCATTTTGCTCGGTCGTCACCTCATGGTCGCCTGCCAACAAGCCGTCAAACTCTTCATGAGATAACTGCAAACGCATTGCCTCAGCCTGTGCCTGCTGCTGTGCTTCCATTTCCGCCAGCTCTTCAGGGGTCGGTACGTGGATGCGTGACAGATCTGTCACGACATCGGATTTGATCGTACCCAGCATGTTCACAAACAGGTTATAAGCTTCTTTTTTGTATTCCTGCTCCGGATTCTTCTGCGCATAACCACGTAAATGAATACCCTGACGCAAGTAATCCATAGCCGCCAGATGCTCTTTCCAATGACGGTCCAGAGAATTCAGCATAAAGTGACGTTCAAGCGATGCTGCAGATTCCCCACCCATTTGTTCACGACGCGAACGGTAGCGGTTCAGCACTTCATCGGTAATACGAACCACCAAAGCTTCTTCATCCAGACGACGGTCCTGTTCCAGCCATTGCCCGATAGGAAGATCCATCGAAAGATCTTCACGTAGCGCCAGTTCCAGACCTTCAATATCCCACTGGTCATGAATCGATTCAGGTGGAATATAGTTGGCGATCACACCCTGCATCACTTCACGGATCATTTCTTCAATATAATCCTGCAGTGAATTTTCTGCCAAAATGTCATCACGCTGACTATAAATGATCTTACGCTGTTCGTTATTCACGTCATCGTATTTCAGCAAGTTCTTACGAATATCGAAGTTACGTGCTTCCACTTTACGCTGCGCATTTTCAATCGAGCGAGACACCATTTTGTGCTCAATCGCTTCATCTTCCTGCAAGCCCATGGCACGCATCATGCCGACTACGCGATCACCGGCGAAAATACGCATCAAGTCATCTTCAAGTGACAGGTAGAAACGTGATACACCCGGGTCACCCTGACGACCGGCACGGCCACGCAGCTGGTTATCGATACGGCGTGATTCATGACGCTCGGAACCGATAATATGCAAACCGCCTGAATCCAGCACGGCCTGGTGATTAACATCCCATTCTGCTTTCAGACGAGTTTCATCTTCAGGAGTCGGGTTTTCAATTTTAGCCAGCAACGCCTTCCAGTTACCACCCAACAAAATGTCGGTACCACGACCGGCCATGTTAGTGGCAATCGTCACTGCACGCGGCGCACCGGCCTGCGCAATAATATCGGCTTCACGTTCGTGCTGTTTGGCATTCAGTACTTCATGCTGGATCCCTGCAGCTTTTAGCTTATCCGACAGGATCTCAGAAGCTTCAATGGTGGCTGTACCAATCAGAATTGGTGCAACACCAGCTTCATGCACACGCTGAATTTCTTGAATAATGGCGTTATATTTGCCTTCACGATTTAAATAGATTAAATCGTTCTGGTCATCACGGATCATTGGACGGTGAGTTGGAATCAGCACCACATCCAGACCATAAATTTCTTTCATTTCCGCTGCTTCAGTATCAGCAGTACCGGTCATACCGGACAGTTTTTTATACAGACGGAAATAGTTCTGGAAGGTTGTGGTTGCCAGAGTCTGGTTTTCTGGCTGGATTTCCAGACCTTCTTTGGCTTCTACGGCTTGATGCAAACCTTCAGACCAACGACGTCCCGGCATAGTACGACCGGTATTTTCATCGACAATAATCACTTCACCATCGTTGATGATGTATTGGACATTACGCTGATAGAGATAATGCGCACGGATCGCTGCAGTAACATGATGCAACAGGTTTAGGTTCGATGCTGAATACAAGCTCTCGCCTTCTGCCAACAAGCCCATTTCTATCAGTTCACTTTCAATGGTTTCAAAACCCACTTCAGTAATTTCAACTGAACGCTGTTTTTCATCAATCCAGAAGTGACCGCCATCCGGCACTTTCTCTTCTTTCTGTGCCTGTAATTTTGGTGGAATATTATTGATGGCTGCATAAAGCTGTGAAGAATCTTCACTTTGACCGGAAATAATCAACGGGGTACGTGCTTCATCAATCAGGATCGAATCGACCTCATCGATAATCGCATAGGTCAAACCACGCTGCTTTTTCTCTACTAGCGAGAACACCATGTTGTCACGCAGGTAGTCAAAGCCAAATTCGTTATTGGTACCGTAAGTAATATCGGCACGATAAGCTTCAGCTTTTTCCATCGGATTTTGCATGGAATAAATAATGCCGATGCTTAGACCCAAAAATTCGAATAATGGACGGTTCAACTCGGCATCACGTTGTGCCAGGTAATCGTTCACGGTAATGACATGCACGCCCTGACCACTGATGGCATTCAGATAACAGGCCAAAGTACCCATCAGGGTTTTACCTTCACCGGTACGCATTTCTGCGATTTTACCTTCATGCAAGGTAATACCACCGATCAGCTGCACGTCATAATGACGCATGCCCATCACCCGCTTCGCGGCTTCACGACAGACTGCAAATGCTTCAGGCAATAGTTTATCGAGGGTTTCACCCTTATTATATCGTTGTTTGAATTCTTCAGTTTTTGCAGATAAGTCTGCATCGCTAAGGGTAGATATCGTCGGCTCGAGCACATTAATCTTGTCTACGATTTTACGCATGCGTTTGAGTTCGCGCTCATTTTTGGTACCGAAGATTCCTCCGATCAGACTTGCCAACATGAATAGACTCTCTAAATCTTGCTTGTCAAATGAATATGTTCTTAGTCGTTATTATGGTGCTAGAAATTTGAACTACAAGGGTTTTGCTGTAAAACCGCTAAAAAAATCTGATCCTTAGTTCTAGCCCTAAGATCTAAGGCAAAGTAATGTAGCAAATTTTCCCTGTGCAACATAGTCAATTAAGTGACTGATTTTTGCGCTTCTGGATAGACGGATATCCTACTTATGCAATTTACTCATAAAGAAAGCAAAAAACACTATTTTTAATCATAAAAAAATTGATTCATATTAAATCGTATCTCGACACTAAAAGACCAATTGAGGCTAAAAAGATGAGTTTACGTCTAGGCGATACCGCACCGAATTTTGAACAGCAATCCAGTGAAGGCCTGATTAATTTTTATGACTTTCTGGGTGATAGCTGGGGCATTTTATTTTCACACCCTGCTGACTATACACCAGTATGTACGACTGAGCTTGGCTATACCGCAAAACTGAAAGACGAGTTTGCAAAACGTAGCGTGAAAGCCATTGCCTTGTCGGTCGATGATGTTGAATCGCATCATGGCTGGATTAAAGACATCAATGAAACCCAGAACACCACAGTGAATTTCCCCATCATTGCCGATCAGGATCGCAAAGTTTCCGAGCTGTATGACTTTATTCATCCGAATGCCAGCGAAACTCTAACGGTCCGTTCTTTAGTGGTCATTGACCCCAATAAAAAAGTCCGTTTGATTATTACTTATCCTGCATCGACCGGTCGTAATTTCCATGAAATCTTGCGTGTGATAGATTCGCTGCAACTCACCGATAGCCATAAAGTGGCAACGCCTGCAAACTGGCAGCATGGCGATGATGTGGTGATTGTCCCTTCATTGAAGGATGAGGAGGAAATCAAGCAACGTTTTCCAAAAGGTTATACCGCTGTCACGCCTTACCTTCGCTTAACGCCACATCCTGAGCAAAATTAAAAGGACTCCTTTTTAATTTTGCGCAAGACAAGCGAAGCGCGTAGCACAGGATAAGATGGAGCTCGTAGTAAAGAATAAGAGAAACTCTATTTTCCAGATTTAATGCTTTATCGAATACTACATTGACGTGCTACGGGTTCGATTTCTCTATACAGCCTGTCTTCGGATAGGCTTTTTTATATTCAAAATCTCATATCCACTTTAAACTTGAAATAACAAAAACAACATCTATGCTCTGTATGAAAATCTGCATATTTCCAATTCTCATGAGTGGCTACCTCCTAACCACAGGTTGCATGACTACGCCTGCCCTGCCTGAACCTCAACGTCCTCAGCATTGGGGACAGCCCATTCATCAGAATCATAATTTTCATCAAATCAGCAATTTTGTTTATCGTAGTGAGCAGCCTTCAACTGAACTCATTCCTTTATTAAAGCAGCATCAAATCAATGTGGTTATTAATTTACGTTCACGGGATCAAGACAGCTTTGTTTTGAGCAATGAAAACTTTCAGCTACATCATGTACCCATACATACCTGGGCAATTGATCGGGAAGATTTATTGAAAATTATGCTACTGATTCAGCAAGCACAACAAAATCACCAAAAGGTGCTCCTGCATTGTTATCACGGTTCAGACCGCACTGGTGCAAGTGTCGCCATGTACCGAATTATTTTTGAACATTGGCCGATTGAGCAGGCGCTACAGGAAATGAAACATGGCGGTTATGGCTTTCATGCCATTTGGAGCAATATCGAAAAGTTATTCACGCCTGAAAATGTAAAATGGATTCGCGAGCAACTCAAGAATCCATCTACAGAAACTTTGATTAATACAAAGAATTAACGCTTATCCAGCGGCACCCAGTCATTCACCCAAGCTGATTTCATATTCAGGCTGGCATCAGACGCAATTTTCTTACGAAGTGCATCTGCAGTCTCACGGTCTTTGGACGGCCCCACCATGATGCGTACACCTTTAGAAGTTGAGCTTTTCGTGACTTTATAACCTTTGGCACGCAGTTTGGCTGCTACAGCATCCGCATTGGCTTCATTCGCTGCCAGTGCCACCTGTACCATCCATTGCTTGTCCTCTTCACCTTCCAGTAACTTACGCGCCTGCTCAGCTTCTGCTTTCTTCTTGGCTTCTTCGGCTGTAGCCTTTTTCTTGGCTTCTTCAGCTTTACGTTTTTCGTCAGCTTTACGTTTTTCCTCGGCAGCTTTACGTTCAGCTTCTTTCTTTTCAGCCGCTTTACGCTCTTCCTCGGTTTTACGTTTTGCTTCAGCCGCCTTACGTTCTGCTTCGGCTTTTTGCTGTTGCTCTAACTTGCGTTTTTCTTCAGCAGCTTTACTTTCAGCAGCTTTACGCTCTGCTTCTTTCTTGGCTGCGTCAGTAGAACTATTGGCTTTTTGTTGTACCAGCTGCTGCTGGGCTAACTTTTTTTCTTGCACCGCTTTTTCTTCAGCCAGACGTTTCTGCTTGGCCTGTTCATCTTCCACCAGTTCTGGTGGAATATTATCGGAACTTTGCTGTCCTAGGCGGTGTGCATTCAGGGCAGCATATTCTTCAGCCGCTTTACGTGCAGCATCTGCTTCAGCCTGCTGTTGCATCGCTAAAAATTCGGCTGCACGCGCCTCCTGTTCTGCAACCGCTTTTTCGCGATCACGGCGTTGCTGTTCAAGTAAACGCTTTTCTGTTTCTACATCGACCGTCAAAGAACCGAGCGAATGATTGCCTGCCTCTTTATTTTCAACTTCCGCAGCCTGTGCCGGATTTTGCTGACGGTCCTGATTGATTTCATCTTGGCCTTTCAGGAGTAATGCTGTCAATAAAACACCACCACCGAGTAAAACAACACCGCCCATCCAGCGCTGTTTGTTATTCATTGACATTCTTCCAAATACTCCCATACCGCTTCTAAGGTATGAAATGATCCACATACCAAAATCAGCTGATTATTATCTGTTTGATCCAGTGCTGATTTAAAAGCTAATTTTACATTGTCAAATTGTTCTACCGCCTCACCGCTTAAAGCATCAGCCAAAACTGTGACCTCTGCCGCACGTGGGAGGAATAATGGTGCAATTTTCCACAATTGAACCGTGTCTTTCAATAACTTGACGACAGAATTTATATCTTTATCTGCCAGCATTGAAAATACACAAATGACTTCATTATATTTTTGATTGTAATTTAAATAATCTCGTAATTGTTTCAGCAGAAATTCCACCCCATGCGGGTTATGTCCTGCATCAAAAATCACGGTTTTATTCTGGATTTGACGGATTTCAAACCGTCCCGGCAATTTTGCCGTTTGAATGCCTTGTGCAATTGCCTGCTGGCTGACGTTTAATCCGCTCAGCAGAATGGCGGCCACGGCGGTAGAAATATTATCCAGTGCCAGCGAACCTGTTGGGAGTTTTAAGGTCGTACCCGATGAAGCAAAAGCCCAGCTTTGGCCATCTTCAAAGGCTTTATAGAAATAATCACGGTTGATTGCATACAAAGATGCATTACATTCTTGAGCTTTATTTAGAATGGCTTGCGGGATCTGTTGCTGTCCACCAAACACGACTGGAATATCCGGGCGAATAATTCCGGCCTTTTCAAAAGCAATTTTCTCGATGGTGTCACCAAGCCAGTCAGTATGATCCAGACCAATATTGGTAATCACCGCCACATCCGGATTGACCACATTGACCACATCCAGACGGCCGCCTAAGCCAACTTCCAGCACCCAGACATCACAGCATTGATCTTTAAAAATCACAAAAGCAGCCAGTGTCGTGGCTTCAAAGAAAGACAGGCTCAAACCGCATTCGCGACGAGCCTGATCGACCTGAACAAAAGCATCAATCAGCAACTGATCTTCCACTTCAATGCCGCGCAATTTAACACGCTCATTGAAACGGTACACGTGGGGGGATTGATATAGCCCGACCTTGAAGCCTTGCGCATTCAGGATCGCGGCCAGCGTGGTGGTGGTCGAACCCTTACCATTGGTTCCTGCCACCGTCAGCACTTTGGCCTCTGGAGATGTCACGCCCAGCTTTTCAGCCACAGGAATAACCCGTTCCAGACCTAAATCAATACCCGTAACGTGAACATGGCTCCAATAATCGAGCCATGTATTTAAAGAATCTGTTGCTAAGGGTGCTGTGTTCAATGCAAATTCATCAACTTCGTAACGATACGATAAACTGTATCACGTAATGCATGACGGTGAACAATCTGATCGATTACCCCATGATCAAGCAAATATTCCGCGCGCTGGAACGGTTCTTCCAGTTTTTCACGTACGGTCTGTTCGATCACACGTTTACCGGCAAAACCAATCATCGCTTTCGGTTCGGCAAGATGTACATCACCCAACATTGCCAATGAGGCAGTTACACCACCGTATACCGGATGAGTCAGTACGACCACATAAGGCAGACCTGCTTCTTTTAAACGCTGGATCGCAGCCGAAGTACGCGCCATTTGCATCAGGGACAACATGCCTTCCTGCATACGTGCACCACCAGAAGCAGCAAAACAGATCAGGGGCTGACGGGTTTCAATCGCACGTTCTGCTGCCTGAACAAAGCGGTCACCCACTACTGTACCCATCGAACCACCCATAAAGTCGAATTCAAATGCACAGGCAATCATCGGTACGCCTTTCAGCAAACCTTGAATCACGACCAGCGCTTCAGTTTCACCGGTTTTCTTTTGCGCTTCTGCCATACGGTCTGGATAGGCTTTGCTATCGACAAATTTCAGTGGATCTTTGGCTACAAATTCCTGACCCAATTCTGTTTGCACCTGGTCAAAGAACCAGTTCAGACGTTCACGGGCTTTCATACGCAAATGTTCATCACATTGCGGGCATACATAGGCATTGAATGACATGGCAGTACGGGTCACCAATGCATGACATTCAGGGCACTCAATCGTAGGCTCGGTAAATGTCGCTTTATATGCCGTTTGCTCATCGGGTACCTGAATGCCCGGAACAGTACGCTCCGTCCATGGGGTCGATGGGCTCAGAATTTTGCCTGATTTCAGTTGTTGACTCATACTAACTCATCGAGCGCTGCTCGAAGCTCCTTGACTTTATTCACCGTCGCAATAACGGCTTGTTCTGGTGCGAGCGTTGCAAACTGCTTTACAAACGCACTACCCACAATAACTGCATCGGCAGCAACACCCATCGCTTTCGCAGATGCAGCATCACTGATACCGAAACCTACGCCTACAGGAACATCAGTCACAGCTTTAATCTTTTGAATGCGTGCAGCAGCTTCAGAAACATCTAAAGTTGCTGCACCAGTCACGCCTTTCAGTGACACATAGTAAATAAAGCCGCTGGCCTGTTTTGCTACATGTTGAATACGTGCATCGGTTGAAGTTGGTGCCAGCAGGAAAATCTGATCCATGTCATATTTTTCCAGTACTTCACCCAGACTTTTTGCTTCTTCTGGCGGTAAGTCCACCAGCAGTACGCCGTCTACTCCACATTCATAGGCATAAGCCACAAACTTTTCATAGCCAATTACTTCAACCGGATTCAGATAACCC
The DNA here is from genome assembly GCF_001878775.1 of Acinetobacter sp. AR2-3. Classification (NCBI taxonomy): domain Bacteria; kingdom Pseudomonadati; phylum Pseudomonadota; class Gammaproteobacteria; order Moraxellales; family Moraxellaceae; genus Acinetobacter; species Acinetobacter sp. AR2-3. The sequence goes on along the minus strand of NZ_MJIQ01000057.1, from coordinate 60,237 downwards.
ATCAGCACCACTGGTGTTTCGCGGTCTTTCAAGCGAAATTCTTTCACCATATGCAGTGCATCCAGTGTATTGGTCCCACCAGCCAGAGCACGTTCAGCAGCTAGCGCAATCACCGGTCCATCTGCCATCGGGTCTGAGAAAGGAAGTCCCAGCTCAATCACGTCGACACCCGCATCCACCATCTCATGCAACAAAGGCACCGTAATTTCTGGATGCGGATCACCAGCCATTACATAAGAAACTAAAGCTTTACGCTGTTGAGATTTAAGTTGTGCAAATCGGGCGGCTAAACGTGACATAGGGTGATATTTTCCTTAACGTGTTTCAAACTTGAGGCATTGACTATGTAGAAATACAAGACATCGCATTGTAACGCTATTTTTTGTCCAATGAACAGTCTGCGATACCGACCTCGAGTACTTCATTTCCTGTGCGAAGATTTCAAAACAATTCGGAAGGGTCTATTTACGATTATTTTGATTTTTTTCACAATGATCAAAGATGCCTAATTTTGCTATTACCTAAAATCTTGAATATTTAGATAAACTTATTTTTATCATATAAAAATTAATAAAAATGCAGATGTTAGCGCATTCATTTAAAGTTTTCTGAAATTGCAAAACCTGCTTTATACTAGTCCTATTCTCTTACTTTTTTATCTCCTATGCAGACTGATTCTGAGGCTACAGTGCAGGCACGCGCCATTGCACTGCTGCCGCTTATTGTATTTTTAACCATATTTTTGGGTAGCGGGATCTATCATTCCATGATCGGAACCGAGTTCGCGTTCTATCAGGTGAAAGCGCCTGTGGCTGCCCTGCCTGCGATTATCTTGGCTGCATTAGTATATCGCGGCAAACTCAACCAGGGCATTGAGGAATTCCTTAGAGGTGCCAGTCATCCGAACTTAATTCTGATGTTTATGGTGTTTATGCTGGCCGGTGCTTTTGCCAGCGTCAGTAGCGCCATCGGCAGTGTGGATGCCACTGTGCAGATGGGCTTGTCGGTTATCCCACCCACATTTATTCTGCCGATGTTATTTGTGATCTCGGCCTTTATTGCCACGGCGATGGGTACCTCCATGGGCACCATTGCGGCCTGCGCGCCGATCGCTTTTGGTTTTACCCAGGTTACTGATATCGATGTGATTTATGCGATTGGTGCAGTGGTCGGTGGTGCCATGTTCGGTGATAACCTGTCCATGATTTCAGACACCACCATTGCGGCGACCACCAGCCAACGCGTACAATTACGTGACAAGTTCAGAGTCAATGTCTGGATTGCGGTTCCTGCATCGATTGTCACTATTCTGATTTACGTGTTGAGTACTGGCAGTAGCAATGCGGTGGAATACAAGGATTTTAACTGGCTTCTGGTTTTACCTTATATCGCCGTATTTATTTTAGCCTTTAGCCGTTTACACGTTCTGGCTGTACTGACCATTGGCGTGCTACTTTCCGGCTTGTTTGGTCTGTTTGCCACAGCTGAATTTGATCTGCTCAAACTGAATACCTCAATTTATGACGGCTTTGTCGGCATGTTTGAAGTGGCGTTATTATCCATGTTCCTGGGTGGCCTGTCGGCGATCATGCAACGAGAAGGCGGTTTACGCTGGCTGATTGAGCGCATTTATAGCCTGACTCGTTTGTTTAAAGTCGGTCAGCAACGTGCAGGTGAAATTGGGATTAGTTTTCTGGTGGTATTTTCAAATATCTTTGTGGCCAATAATACCGTGGCGATTATTCTGTCTGGTGATATGGCGCGTGAAGTCGCCAAAGAATACGGCGTAGATCCCAAGCGTTCTGCCGCACTGATGGATATTTTTTCTTGCGTGGTACAGGGTTTAATTCCTTATGGCGCACAGTTACTACTGGCCTGTTCTATTGCAAAAATCTCGCCGGTTGAACTGATTGGTGGAGTGTACTATTGCTGGATTCTGGCCATTTTTGCGATTGCGGCGATTGCGTTTAGATTCCCTAACATCAAAGCCAGCGCTTAATATCGTTATCCTCCCAAAATAAAAAAGCGACCGATACGGGTCGCTTTTTTTAGCTTCGCTGTTGGTGTAACTGCCTTTTACGCTCTAACAAGGTCTGTCCGGTGGCTGCCTTGTAGGCCCGTGCCAATGCCGACTGGTCAGAATAATCCAGCTGCTCGGCGATCTCGCTCAGCCCCATTTCCTGTTGCAACAGCAGCTCGCAGCGTTTAATCCGCTGCTGTTCCAGCAGTTTTTTAAATGAGGTGTCATGGGTGCTGAATAAGCGCTGCAAACTCCGTGTCGACATCAGCAACTGACGGGCAAGCTGTTCAACTTTAATGGCCTGATGCCGGATACGGAGTTGTTCGGCAATCATTTGCTGGGCCTGCTCCAGATAATTCTCAAGTGGTGGCTTGGCTGCAATCGCCTGTTCTGCCTGATGAACCAGTAGCTGCAACAGCATTGGATCAGCTTGCTCAGACCGATGCGCCAGTCCTTGTAGATCCAGTTCTATGCCATAGTAGGCTTGGGAAAATATCACCTCGCTGGCGAAAAACTTTTGATAATGCATTTGTCCCCTATCGGGCGCATGGGCAAAGCGTACACAACGGACTAACAGTTGATGATCCTGCAAAATGACACGCCCCAACTGCACCATCGCGGCCATGGTCAGCTCATTGAGCAGATTATATTTTTCATCCAGATAAGCCCAATATAATTCAATACTGTGTTCATGTTGCTTCAACTGCAAAGGTACAAACTCACTGCCATCAATCACCAGTCGTTGAAAACGCATAATATGGTGGATCATTTCCGCAACGCTGCTGCTTCGCGAAGCCATATAACCGAGCACACCAAAATGTTCTGGACGAATGACCTGCACGATCTCGAAAATCAGTTGCGGACAGTTTAAATATTGCCGGGTTTTTAATAGAAGCTGATTTAATAATTCCAGCGGCACTTGCGTGGCAAAAGGCTGATCAATCAGGGTCGCAAGCGCTTCATGTACATCTTGCAGAAAGTCAGCTTCCAAAGGCTCGATTTTCAGACCGCGCAGATAGGTCGCCCAAAGCTGAATATAGCCATTGGATATTTTAATTTCTTGCATGCGCGCTTCTCGATGCCTGCTTTAGTCTCAGCAGTTTTATTTTCATTTGGCATAAAATGTATAAAAATTGGCAAGCTCTGTCAAAACAATTACGAGATTCCCCGACATACTGTCCGTCTCGTCACAAAAAAGAATTCCTAAGATGAATGCAGTATTAAAATCTTCAATAAAGCCCGTGGTCCGGACCCAGCTTGATTTTAAACTGGATGAAATTCCGCGCTACTGGTTTGGCGGCGATCCCTTTCTGACCCGCATGTTCGATGCCTTGAGCCTGACCTTTCCAGATGGTGAGCGCTATTTTATTCAGAGTGTACGCCTGTTCCGCGATCAGATCACAGACCCGGAGCTGCAAAAACGTGTTGCGGATTTTATTCGTCAGGAAGCACAGCACGGCATTGCCCATGAAAAAATGAACCAGCTGATGCGTGAACAAGGCATGCCTGTCGATGATTTTATTGAACGTTTGAACAATATGTTCGCTTATGACCTCAAACATCGTTCAGCACAGTTCAATATTGCCACGACGGCAGCGGCAGAACACTTAACCGCGCTGATGGCTGAAACTTTTTACGGTCAGAAATCCACCTTAAAAGATGGGCATCCTTATGTACGTGCCATGTTTGCCTGGCATGCGATTGAAGAAATGGAGCATCGTGATGTGGCTTTTGACGTGATGAAAGATGTCGCAAAAACACCTGAATGGATGCGCAAAATGACCCTGCTCAGCACGACATTTTTGATGTTTAGTTATACCACCTATCGCGCCAATGTCATGCTGAAACATGATGGCTTCAGTGTCTTAGAGCGTTTGCAAATGAACCTGAAAGGACTGCCTTGGTTGTTTGGCCGCAACGGCACCTTGACCCGCATGGGCCCACAATATCGGGACTGGTTTAAAAAAGATTTTCATCCTAGTCAGCATCCTGTGATTGCGCAATATGATGTCTGGGTGAAGACTTTAGCCGAAACCAATGATCCTATTCAGGCCGGTGAAGCCTTCTGGCAGGCAGCCAAAGATTAAGCTCAAATCAAAAAAGCCTTCAAAATTGAAGGCTTTTAAATGACCCAAGATGATTTACCACTTGGCATAATGCTGTTCAAGCAAGGCATATTCATTCAGTAAAATAATTTCCTGATCATCCTGTTGGATCGTTCCGGAAACTTTGGCTTGCCACTGACTAAACTGACTGCCGACCAGACGCAGATTCAGATTTTCATAACGGCGCCAGCCTGTACTCACCATCAGATTCAATTTTTCATCCAGCGACTGAATCGTCCATTGGTTTTCCGATTCCTGCTGAAACAGTACATCGGCCAATGCATAAATCTTGCCATTGATCCACAGACAGTTTTCATTGCCAAAACTTTCATTCACACCTGAAGCCAGATTAATTCCAATCCGGTTCTGGCTCACATCCCAGAAATTACAGGACAGCCAGAACCAGGCGGTTTCCGGGCGCAAAAAGCCACAGGTGTCATCCAGAGAAGCAAAGCTGCGTTCATTAAACTGGATGTTTTCACCCTGCTTGTTAATGAAAAAACCCTCACAGCCCAAAGTAGTTAACTTCTGAGTATAGGTCCAGCCATTGATACCGGTCGGACTGCACATACTCAGTGGATCGGTTCCGGCACAGAAAATCCGGGCACTGAGTTTAATTTCGCCGTATTTGCTGACGTTGATATAACGCACCCCATTGGCATGCTGGATATCGATCTGAAAAGGTGATTTGTGGAAATAACTATGATTAAACAGTGGCTGTTCATCCAGCACAGTGTTGCGTGACAGGAAATTAATCGCATTCCATTCCAGCACTTCATTGGTCATATGGTTATAGACATAGACAAAACCATGCCCTGCCCATGCGATATCGGCAATTGCCAGTCCAATGGTATAATGCTCGTGCTGAATACTACAGAATTTGAATTTTTTATATTTTAAATGCTTACGCCAGCCTGACAGCACATGACCATAAGGATTCTTGTATTGATATGCCTGATAGTCAATACTTTTTGGAAGCTCCTTGAAACGTCCATAACGCGGTTGTCCATTTGCCTGAATTAAATCCATTTAAGACATTCCATCTCAGTCAAAACTGTTTTTCCTTGGCAGTATTATGCCGATTATTAAATTTTGATAAAGAGATTTTTTAAACCGCTTATCGAATCATCAAGCCAGCCGCAGGTTTAATTCAATCACAGACCGCTTTAAATCGTGAGATAGGTATTTTCCCAGCGATTGCCACTGAAACTACCTTCTAACAGTTGTACGTAGCGGCCATAAACCTGATCAATGGCAATACAGTCATCTACATCCAGCACACGGTCAGTATGCTGTTTTTGCCAGTGCCGGGCGAAGTAAGCTTTACCGCGCTGTTTGGCCACCATGGCATTCTGCGCAACCACCAGCACATAACGATGCAACTCGCCAAATTCACGTGGATCATAACCACCCAGATTAATCAGCCAAAGTTTTTCATCGGATTGCTGTGGCTGTGCATCAGTAAATTGCAGCGCATAGGACTTGCCCTCGAACTCTAGCCCGTTGATTTGCGCCCAGGCATCAATATGCAGGCCTTGCTGCTCAGCAAACCAGGCATTTTTCAATTGCGGATAGGTGTCTTCCAGACTCTCTCCTACTGCCAAAACCACATCATGAACTTCTGTATTGGCACGGGCATGACGACCACCGAGCATTACAATAAACAGGCTAGGCATTACATTTCCTTGTCAGCGTCAATCTATAAGATCATTTCATTGATGCTTTCCAGTATAGCGCAAAGCTATTCCATGATGATGTAGCCATCTGCCAAGGACAAATTTGCATCGTCAGCCTGACTAAATTTGCGCAAAACCGCATCCAGTCACTCTGTATCGATATCCATATCGAGGATCAGTTTAAGCTTGTGTCAGGATCAAAAAACCATTTTCAGTGAATACAATTGACTAGCAAATCATTTCCGATCATTTTCATCAGAATTTACAGCGGAAGATGATTATTTTTTTGTACAAAATACAAACACGGCTAAACCGCACAAATCTGTACAAATTTTCGCCCAAATTTCAATCTAAAGGCATATTTCGTTGACTGAAATGCGCTGAAAGACGATACTCTCAATGTTTTTATTTAAGCAAATCGGTTCAAAGAGGCTGGGCCAAAAGTTCGGTCCTCAGAAACTCAATCCAACGCAAGGGGCTATATATGGCTGGTGGAAAGTCAACTATCATTTACACACTGACCGACGAGGCGCCATTACTGGCGACTTATTCTCTGCTGCCGATCATTGAGACCTTTACTAAGCCAGCTGGCGTTGAGATCGTCAAAAGTGACATCTCTGTAGCTGTGCGCGTGCTCTCCGAATTTACAGATTACCTAAGCGAAGAGCAAAAGGTGCCTGACACTCTAGCTGAGCTAGGTCGTCTTACACAAGATCCAGACACGAACATTATCAAACTCCCAAATATCAGTGCTTCTGTTGGCCAGCTAACAGCGTGTATCAAGGAACTTCAGTCTAAAGGTTATGCAATCCCTGACTATCCTGAAAACCCGACCACTGAAGAAGAAAAAGCAATCAAGGCACGTTATAGCAAATGTCTTGGTTCAGCAGTAAACCCGGTTCTACGTGAAGGTAACTCAGACCGTCGTGCACCTGCTGCCGTTAAAAACTACGTGAAAAAACACCCGCACTCTATGAGCGAGTGGAAACAGTGGTCACAAACTCACGTTTCACACATGGACGAAGGTGACTTCTACCACGGCGAAAAGTCGATGACTTTAGACCGCGCACGTGATGTGAAAATGGAACTGATCACCAAGTCTGGTGAAACCATCGTTCTTAAGCCAAAAGTTGCGCTTCAAGACGGCGAAATCATCGATTCAATGTTCATGAGCAAGAAAGCACTTTGCGACTTCTACGAGAAAGAACTTGAAGACTGTCGTGAAGCGGGCATCCTGTTCTCTTTACACGTTAAAGCAACCATGATGAAGGTGTCTCACCCGATTGTATTTGGTCACTGTGTAAGAATCTACTACAAAGAAGCATTCGAAAAACATGGCAAGCTTTTTGATGAGCTTGGCATTAATGTCAATAACGGTATGGCAGGTCTTTACGAGAAGATCGAGGCGCTTCCAACTTCTCAACGTGAAGAAATCATCCGTGATCTACATGCTTGCCAAGAACACCGTCCAGCATTGGCAATGGTTGATTCAGCAAAAGGCATCACTAACTTCCACTCTCCTAACGACGTAATTGTAGATGCTTCTATGCCTGCAATGATCCGTGGTGGCGGTAAAATGTGGGGTGCTGACGGCAAACCTTACGACTGTAAAGCGGTAATGCCTGAATCTACATTCGCACGTATTTACCAGGAAATGATCAATTTCTGTAAGTGGAATGGCAATTTCGATCCAAAAACCATGGGTACTGTACCGAACGTTGGTTTGATGGCGCAAAAAGCTGAAGAATACGGCTCACACGACAAGACTTTCGAGATTTCTGAAGCCGGTGTTGCAAACATCGTTGATCTTGAAACTGGCGAAGTGTTGATGTCACAAAACGTGGAAGAAGGCGATATCTGGCGTATGTGTCAGGTGAAAGACGCACCGATCCGCGACTGGGTGAAACTTGCAGTTACTCGTGCACGTAACTCTGGCATGCCGGCAATCTTCTGGCTTGACCCGTACCGTCCACACGAAAATGAACTGATCAAGAAAGTTGAAAAATACCTGAAAGATCATGACACCACTGGTCTTGATATCCAGATCATGTCACAAGTACGTGCAATGCGTTATACGCTTGAACGTGTTGCGCGCGGTCTAGATACTATTTCTGTAACAGGTAACATCCTGCGTGACTACCTGACTGACTTGTTCCCAATCATGGAATTGGGTACATCTGCGAAAATGTTGTCTATCGTGCCGTTAATGGCGGGTGGCGGCATGTACGAAACAGGTGCAGGCGGTTCTGCTCCTAAGCACGTACAGCAGTTAGTTGAAGAAAACCACTTACGTTGGGATTCACTCGGTGAATTCATGGCGTTGGCGGTATCTTTAGAAGAAATGGGTATTAAAGAAGGCAATGACGACATCAAGTTACTTGCTAAAACTTTAGACCAAGCGACTGGTAAATTGCTAGATAACGACAAGTCTCCTTCTCGTCGTACTGGCGAATTGGACAACCGTGGTAGCCATTTCTACCTGGCGAAATTCTGGGCTGAAGAACTTGCTGCTCAAGACGAAAATGCTGAATTGAAAGCGAAATTTGCACCACTTGCAAAAACTTTAGCTGAAAATGAAGATAAAATCGTTGCTGAGCTTGCAGAAGTTCAAGGCAAATCAGTAGACATCGGCGGTTACTACGCAGTTGATCAAGAAAAAGTAAATGCAGTGATGCGTCCAAGTGCTACTTTAAATGCAGCGCTTGAAACGATCTAAGCTTTTGCAAAACTGACTCAGTCAGTAAGTTAAAAAAACCGGCGTCTAGGCGCCGGTTTTTTTATGCCTGATTCATGTAGCACAATCACCTAATCAATCCATTTCTCGAACGGTGCGATACAACGTTATTTTCGCGAGTTATTTATTCAAATCAAACAGATAATATGTTGAAAGCGGATAGAAAAAGAAACGGGTGATTATTATACAGGCAATAAAAAACCCCAAGACTGAATGTGCTTGGGGTTTTCTAGAATTTTGGTCCCGAGGGTCGGACTCGAACCGACACGTCATCTCTGACAGCGGATTTTGAGTCCGCCGCGTCTACCAATTTCACCACCTCGGGAGTGGATGAAAGGTATAATACGCGATTTCTCAGCACTGTCAACGCAGAATATTTACATTTGCTTATTTTTAAAACAAATCGCATTTTTTCGTTTTAAAATCGAGCAATTCCCGCCATAAAAAAGAAAAAAGTTTATACTAGCCGCAGTTTTTTTAGCGTAAATCATCATGCAACTTTCTGATTTTAATTTCGATCTCCCCGATGAGCTGATTGCTCGCTATCCTCTGGAAACACGCAGTGCCTCTCGCCTGCTACACCTCGATGCCCAGGGTCAATATCACGACCATCAATTTACTGACATTCTGGATTTACTTGAAGACGGCGACCTGTTGGTATTAAACGACACCAAAGTCATGAAGGCCCGTTTAAAAGGTAAACGTGCTTCAGGCGGTGCGGTAGAAGTGCTGGTTGAGCGTATGCAAGATCGCTTTATTGCCTATTGCCATATCAAGGCCAGTAATACTCCGAAAGCCGGTGCAGAGCTTTTTATTGGCCCGGATGCAGTTAAAGTCACGGTACAAGGCCGTCATGAAAATCTGTTTATTGTAGAATTTTCACAACCGATTCTCGATGTGCTGGATCAATACGGCGCCTTGCCTATTCCGCCTTATTTCAACCGTGAAGCGGAAGAGATTGATACCGAACGTTATCAAACCGTATTTAATGACCCGACTAAACTGGCCAGCGTCGCAGCACCTACTGCCAGCCTGCATTTTGATGCCGATCTGCTGGCAAAATTGGAAGCCAAAGGGATTCAAAAAACTTTTGTGACCCTACATGTTGGTGCAGGTACTTTCCTGCCAGTGCGTACCGATGATATTCAAAATCACATCATGCACAGCGAATGGTGCGATGTCCCTGAAACTGCGGTCGATATGATTCGCCAGACCAAAGCCCGTGGCAATAAAGTCATTTCCGTGGGGACGACTGCCACCCGTGCAGTCGAAAGTGCAGCGCAAGCACATAACGGTGAACTGGCAGCCTGGACAGGTGATACCCAGATTTTCATTTATCCAGGTTATCAGTTTAAAGTGGTCGATCGTTTGATCACCAACTTCCATTTACCAGAATCGACCCTGTTAATGCTGGTGTCTGCCTTGTCCAATCGTGACAATATTCTGAATGCTTATAAGCATGCAGTAGACAGCAAATATCGCTTCTTCAGTTATGGCGATGCCATGCTGATTGATCAGGTGAAATAATTGAGAACCATTGCCCATGCCGATCGAGTCTGTACAACAGTCCATTCATATTCGTCGCAAGAAAAATGCAGTGGTGTTTCAGAATATCGCTCGGCTTTGGGAAGTGGGTCAACAGGCCAAAACACATCAGCAACTGCTCGACGGACTGCATCCCTGGAATGGCCCGATTACGCTCAAGTTTGAAAATAACCTGCCGCTTGCGCTTGCCGGAATTGGGCTTTTTCTGATTGGCAGCATTTTTATTGCGCCGGGAAATATCTGGATTCAGGGCAGTGTTTTTCTCGGCTGTCTCTGCATCTTCTGGGCCTATATTTGCTATGAACAGCAGCAACCCTTAGAGGAAGTCATTGCTTTTCTGGAAGAACAGGCACTGGCCAAGAAATATCAGCTTGCCTTTCAACAACAGCCACAGCATATTTCCATGCCACTCAATCCCCTGCACTTTATCCGGCATTTAAAACAATTATTTCCAGTATTCCAGCAAGGTTCGTTGAGTAATGAGATTCAGCGTTATGCCAGCACGGTCTGGGAAGACGAAAACGGCCAGCAACATCAGGTGCTGCTATTTCAATACCACTATATTGATGAAGTACAGACCCGAAACAAGGAGGGCCAACCGGTCAAACTGATGCAGGTCCATAAAGACCTGTGGGGCGTGTTTGTGTTTGATATCCAGATTCAGGGACTGGCGGTCACCACCTCCAGAAAGAAATTTTATTATCCTTATAGCCATCCCTGGCACAGCAGCGATATTCGCACCAACCAGAGATTAAGCTTTTATGGCAGCGATCCGATGCAGACTGCCAAATTACTCAGTCCGGGTTTTGTGCTACGACTGGCCGATTTTTTTGAACAGCGTCAGGGTGATTTACTGTTTCACCCAGAAAATAAAATACTGTGTTATCTGGGGCCACATGATTTATTTCAGGTGTCGAGCAAGCAGAATAACATTAATGACATTCCCGCATTGCGTGGCCATCTGAGAACGTTTAAATTAAAACAGCTCGAAAACTTACAACATGATCTGCTGCAGTTTTTAAAATAAATTTTTCGCATCATTTTTAAAATATAGATATAGCTTGGGGAGATCTCGGATGGGATTTTTGATTTTATGTTTGGTCATTGTGGCACTGATTGTCGCGATTATCATGATCCGCAACAGTATTGTCCGTCATCATAACGCCACGATTCGCGCCTGGTCGGATGTCGCCAGTTATGAACGGCAAAAACTGAAAATTCTGGATGGGCTGCAACCGCTGGTCGAGCAATACTCGAGTTTTGAAAAAGGCACGCTAGAAAAAGTCACCGAACTGCGTCAGAACATCATGAACCTGAATATCAAGGATGCCGATATTGGACAGTTGCAACGCATTGAAAGTCTGAATAAACAGTTGATGCATAGCTTGAATGTGGTGATTGAAAATTATCCGGAACTGAAAGCTAATGACATCTATCTGAAAATGATGGCTGAAATTGAAGAACAGAATGAAAATGTCGGTGCTGCGATTACCATTTATAATCGCAATGTCGAGCTGTTTAATAACCAGATCCAGATTTTTCCGCACAACATCATTAACAATATGTTGCTCAGAAAAAAAGTGGTACGTCCCTTCCGTGATCAAAGCGTGACCCAGAATTTTGATTACCGTCCGAACTTTCACTGAGTGAACAGCAATATCTGATAAAATTTTGCATCCTTGGCGCATTAACTTATTATAAAAACAGCCAAGGATGCGGCTGTACCTGTCTAAAACTTATAAAATAAAGAATAAAAATTATGCTGGATTATTTAGAGCAGTTGCAACAGACGCTGGTCGAGGAATTTTATCGGTTATACGACCATTATCAGGATGATCAAATCTATGCCTGTAGTCTGGTCTTTGACGAATTTTTACTGCTGGATGATCTGGCCATTTCGACTGAACGCAGTATTTTTAAAGATCCAGAAGATCCTCAGCAATATCTGGCTGAACAGGATCGCTGGAATGTCCGGAAATGGCGTTATCGGGCCCACGCTTTGCCCGATTCTGGACTCATCCCCTTTAAAACCTTGCTGGCCGATTATTTTAAAACCCAGCACAGCTTTGGCCATCCGGTCTTGGCACAGCAGAAACAGCTGCACGCGACGCATCTGGATTTATTGCTGGATAGTTTTAAACAGGCCAAACATCGTCTTTCTGAGGCCTATGGTCTGGATCTGGATGGCATCCTGTTTTTCATGAGCCTGCCAACCCAAGTCGAATTTGAATGCCAATCTGCACAGACACTTAATCCTGAGCATATTCATTTACAGGAATTTCTGGCATCCAGACAAACTACTCATTTACCTGCCATGCAGAAACGCTTGAAACTCTCGCAAAACGACAAAGATATTCTGATTGATCTGGAGCAGATGCTGGTGATGGAGCCTTATGACTATCTACAAGTGGCGCAAGATGCCTATTTGCTGACTTTGGAATCCTATTTTGTCGATAGCAATATTTATATCCAGAAACTGATCCAGCATATCGCCGCAATGGCCTCTGAGCCGGATGGCAGCTGCGCCCTGAGCCGGGAAGATATTCAGCAGCGCTTGCAGCAGTTTTCTACACATCCGCCAATTTCCCCGGATGTTCCCTAGCTTCAGCGATAAATAAAATTACAGAGCGAATGCTCTACAATGCTGGCGTTTAGCGTAAGAATCAAGGAAAATAGCGCCCTTTAGCTATAACAATCAGCGAACTGTTTTTTCGCCTTGATGTGGAACTCCTATGAAGTTTGAAAAATTAGGTCAGTCGGGCCGTGCCCGTCGTGGTCGTTTAACGCTTGAACATGGTGTGGTGGAAACCCCGATGTTCATGCCTGTGGGTACTTATGGTACGGTCAAGGGTCTGTTGCCACGCGACATTGAAGAGATCAAATCTCAAGTCATTCTGGGCAATACTTTCCATTTGTATTTACGTCCAGGATTGGATGTGATTCGTGAACATGGCGGCCTGCACGGCTTTATGAAATGGAATAGTCCCATTTTGACCGATTCAGGCGGCTTCCAGGTCTTCAGTCTGGGCGCAATGCGTAAAATTAAAGAAGAAGGTGTCACCTTCCGCTCGCCGATTGATGGTTCAAAAGTATTTTTATCTCCTGAAATTTCAATGGATATTCAGCACACGCTGAACTCTGACATTGTGATGATTTTTGATGAATGTACGCCCTACCCTGCGACGCATGAAGAAGCACAAAAATCGTTGCAGCTGTCTTTACGCTGGGCCAAACGCTGTAAAACCCAGCATCATGACGTGCTGAAAAACCGTAATGCGCTGTTCGGTATTATTCAAGGCGGCATGTATGAAGATTTACGTGATGAATCTTTAAAAGGCCTGCTAGAAATCGACTTTGATGGTTATGCGATTGGCGGCCTGTCCGTTGGTGAGCCAAAAGAGGAAATGATCAAGGTACTGGATTATCTTCCAGAAAAAATGCCTGCAGATAAACCGCGTTATTTGATGGGTGTCGGCAAGCCTGAAGATATTGTGGAAGCGGTGCGTCGTGGTGTCGATATGTTTGACTGCGTGATGCCAACCCGAAATGCACGTAACGGTCACTATTTTGTGACAGACGGCTTGGTGCGGATCCGTAATAGTAAATATCGTCATGACCAAAGCCCACTCGATCCGCATTGCGACTGCTATACCTGCCAGAATTTCACCCGTGCCTATTTATTCCATCTTGAGAAATGTGGGGAAATGCTCGGCTCAATGCTCGGTACGATTCATAATCTGCGCTATTACCTGCGTTTGACTGAAGCGATGCGTGATGCATTAGACAACGGTACATTTGACGAATTTGTTCATGACTTTTATGCCCGCCGTGGCCTGGAAGTGCCACCTTGTCCGCAAGATTAATCCATCAGCATTTGCGCTGAGGAAAAAGACAATGTAAATTGCAAGAATATGTCAATTTATTATCGAGTTGATCACCAGTTTTTTATTTTAGGAAAATGTAATGAGCCTTTTTATTTCGACTGCTCACGCTGCAGGTGAAGCTGCACAACAACCAAGCATGATGGCTAACCTTTTGATGATTGCTGTTTTTATTGCAATCTTCTATTTCTTGATCTGGCGTCCTCAATCTAAACGTGCCAAAGAACACCGTGCTTTGGTCGACAGCCTTGGCGTTGGCAGTGAAGTGGTATTTGCAGGCGGATTAATGGGCAAAATCACCAAGATTGAAGGTGATTTCGCAGTGGTTGAATTGAGCCGTGGTGTAGAAGTCAAAGTTCAACGTGCAAGTGTGATCTCAGTCCTCCCTGAAGGCACTTTAAATAACCTTTAATCAAAAATAGTCGTGCCCTCGCACGACTTTTTCATTTTAAGAAGAAAACGAATGCGTTACCCAGCATGGAAATATGTACTGATCCTGGTTGTCCTGGTGATCAGTACCTTATATGCCCTGCCAAGTTTGTATCCAGATGAACCTGCTGTACAGATTTCGGGTGCCAAAGCCGGTACTCAAATTGATGCAAGCATCGTACAAAAAGCAGAGCAAATTTTAAAAACTGAAAATATTGCCACCCATGACAATAGCTTTGGCAACAATGCAGCCTTATTACGTGTAGATTCAAGTGAATCACAGCTTAAAGCCAAAGAGGCTTTACGTCGTGGTTTAGGTGATGATTACGTGGTTGCACTGAACCTTGCCCCGACCACCCCAGAATGGCTGCAAAAAATTGGTGCCAAACCAATGAAGCTCGGCCTGGATTTACGTGGTGGTGTTCACTTCTTGCTTGAAGTGGATATGGACAAGGCCATTTCCCAGCGTATGGAAACCTCTGCGACGGATCTACGTCGTCAGTTGCGTGATAACAACCTGAAATTTAATAGCCTGAATTTAAGCAACAACACCATTGTGATGCAGTTTGCCAACAATGATGACCGTTCTGCAACGATGGACTTCTTGCGCCGTAATGGCAATGAGTTTACCCAGCAGGCTGTTGCGACCGAGACCGGTTCGACTTTACGTTTGAACTATACTGATGTGCGTAAGCAAGAAATTGAATCTTATGCAGTCAACCAGAACTTGACCACTTTACGTAATCGTATTAACGAGTTAGGTGTGGCAGAAGCACTGGTTCAAACCCAAGGCAGCAACCGGATTGTGGTTGAATTGCCAGGGGTACAGGATACCGCTGAAGCGAAACGTGTCCTGGGTCGTACTGCGAACCTCGAGTTCCGTTTAGTGTCTGACCTGAATGATCAATACATCGATCCATATACCGGTCAGGCAACGGGTGCATTGCCACCAGGCACAGAAGTATTCGCTTATGAATCACTGGACAGCGGTCGTCAGCTTCTGCTTAACCGTAACCGTATCTTAACTGGTGAACGGGTACAAAATGCATCTTCTGGCTTTAGTCAGGACACCGGCGGCGCCGAAGTAAACATTACTTTGGACAGCGCAGGCGGCAAACTGATGGCTGATGCAACCCGTAATGCGGTCGGTAAACGTATGGCCGTTTTGTTCATCGAGAACAAACAGCGCATTAATTATGTGGAAGACCCTGCGACCGGCACTCAAACTGAAGTTCGTACCCCGTATACTGAATCTGTAGTGATTAACGCTGCAACCATTCAGGCAGTATTGGGTTCTCAGTTCCGTATTACCGGTCTGGACTCGCCACAAGAAGCTGCTGAACTTGCCTTGATGCTGCGTGCAGGTGCGTTGGCTGCGCCAATGTATTTTGTTGAAGAACGTGTGATTGGTCCAAGTCTGGGTCAAGAAAACATCGATAAAGGTGTACTTTCAACTCAGATCGGTTTCCTTCTGGTTGCCATCTGGATGGTGGTATTCTTCCGTGTGTTTGGTGTGATTGCTAACTTTGCGCTGGTCTTTAACCTGGCGATGATTCTGACAGTCATGTCCTGGATTGGTGCTTCCCTGACCCTTCCTGGTATTGCCGGTATCGTCATTACCATCGGTATGGCGGTCGATGCCAACGTACTGATTTGTGAACGAATACGGGAAGAAATAAAATGGGGGGCGTCGCCAAAACAGGCGATCGTGGCCGGTTATGACCGTGCCTATAACACCATTTTCGACTCGAACTTGACCACCTTCCTGGTGGCGTTCATTCTGTTCGCGATTGGTACAGGTCCGATCAAAGGCTTTGCCGTTACCCTGATGATTGGTATTGTCTGCTCGATGTTTACTGCAATTACAGTAACGCGTGCCGTGGTACAGCTCATTTATGGCAAAAAACGTAACTTGAAAAAGTTGAGCATTTAAGGAGATCACTGATGACTGAAAATACTCAACTGAATCAAAAACAGTACGGTCGCCCGGAAGACGAACGCATTATTCCGTTTATGAAGATTGCGATGCCTGCGGCATTGTTTTCAATCCTCTTAACCGTTGCGAGTATCTTCTTTATTGCTACTAAAGGCCTGAACCTCGGTTTGGACTTTACCGGTGGTGTGGCAGCCGAGCTGAACTATACCAATCCGGTCAAACCTGAAGATGTCTCCAAGGCATTGAACCAGGCAGGCTTTAATGATGCTGTGGTTCAGACTTTAGGTTCTGAACGTGATCTGATGGTGCGTATGCCGGTTCAGGAAGATATCGAAGCTGAAGACTTGACCAAGGCTGTTACAGCAGCGGTTCAACTGCCAAATAATGCGGCAGAAGTACCCAAGGTCGATGTCGTCGGTGGACAGGTCGGTAACGAGCTCTATGTCCGTTCTGGTGGTGCTGTGGCATTGGCACTCCTGCTGATGCTGGTCTATGTCACTATCCGCTTTGAGTTCAAGCTGGCCATGGGTGCCGTGTTGTCACTATTCCATGACATTATCGTCACCCTCGGGATTTTTGCGATGATGCAGTGGCCATTTGACCTCACTGTACTTGCGGCACTCCTTGCAATCATCGGTTTCTCACTGAACGATAATATCGTGGTCTCTGACCGTATCCGTGAGAACTTCCGTAAGATTCGTGGTGCAGAACCGGTCGAGATTATCAACATTGCCCTGACTGAAACCTTGCGTCGTACCATTCATACTTCCATGACTTTATTACTGGTTGTGGTTGCGATGATGGTTATGGGCGGTGATGGCCTGAAATGGTTCTCGATCGCGATGTTTGTCGGTGTTTTTGTTGGTACCTATTCTTCAATTTATATCGGTACAGCCTTTGCCTTGTGGCGTGGTCTGAACCGTCAGGACTTTATTGTTCAGGTGAAGCCAGAATTTGAAGATGAGAACCAGATTCCATAATCTGTTCTGTTTCATGTTCATCGTTCAGCCCGTCTTATGATGGGCTGAATTATTTCTGCCGTTTGAATATATGGCAGTGGGAATAATCGCAATGACTGGATGGATTTTCTCAATATCGGTTTTTTGGAAAATCACCTGTCGATGTTCATCTAGGCTTTGGAATTCATAATGATCTTGAGCTTCGCTCACCAACTGCAAAATGAGCTGCAGGCCATTAACCAGATACACACAGAGTATGCCTGCAGTGGATAACTCGGCCTGTTTGTCACAGATCAGCCACCAGCCCGGTTTTAAGCTGGGAAAATAATACGGCCCTGCTACCTGAATTGCATAATGCTGTGCTTGCAGATGAAAAATATCCTGATTGAATGAAAATGCAGAATCTATAGGAATAAGTGCAAATGCCTGCTGTTGCACCACCTGCATCTGAAATAATACGCCTTGCTCTGGAATTGGAGCTAATTCAACTTTTGGCTCAGCCGACTGATCTAAAATAAGAGTATCCAGACCCAGTTGTTGTTCCAGTTCCCTTGCTGCCTTCTCCCCGATCTGGCGTTTGCTATTCAGCAATTGCGCAATATATGAAGCAGATAAGCCAAAATGTTCACAGATCTCTTTGCCGGTTTTAAATTGCTGCGTCTCGATCAGCAGATCAATCACCTTGGCCAGATTATTCCGTCTACGTTCAAATATTTCGGTCGCACTCATCTTGGGTTTCTGGTCTATTTTTTATGCATGTGATTCAAATACCTTACAATAAAAAAGCCCGCAATTAAATTACAGGCTTTTTAAACTTACATAAGGGGAATTAAGTACCCTGCACCAGACGGCGTGCACTGATAATTCCCGGTTGCTGCTCAAGACGGGCCAGCAGTTTGGAAAGTTGTGCCAGACCTTTGACTTCAATCAGCAGCTTCATATTGGCAATACCGTCTGCTTCCGAAATGGTATTCACCTGACGGATATTGATCTGATCCGAGAAAATTACCTGGGTCAGATCTTTGAGCAACCCACGTCGATCATAAGCTTCCACTACAATCTGTACGCTCTGACCGCGAGTCGGCTGCATTTCCCAATCAGCTTCTACAGCACGTTCAGGCTCTTGAGTGATCATGCGAACATAGTCCGGACAAGCGACCTTATGAATGCTCACTCCACGATTCAGAGTGATATAGCCAGCGATCGACTCACCATGCACCGGTTGGCAACACTGCGCGACATGCAGCTCTACGTTATCCAGACCGTCGATCAGAATCCCGTGCGCTGACAGTGTATGACTGGCACGCGGATTCAAGGCAGGTTTTAGCACCAGTTCAGGTTCATCCTGATCCAGATGCATGTGACGGTTCACCTGATTAATCAGGGCATGCAGGCTGATATCGCCATTGACCAGATTGACCAGAATGTCATCACCGGTTTTGACATTGAAGTGGTTGCAATAATCACTCAGATCAATCGATTTCGGGTGAATTGCCAGACGTGACAATTCTTTGTTCAGTACTTCACGGCCGACTTCCAGGTTCTTGCTACGATCCTGCTGACGGAACCAGTGACGCAACTTATCTCTTGCCCGGGCTGTCTTGATATAACCCAGTGAATTAACCAGCCAGTCCCGATTCGGTTCCCGGTCTTTTTTGGTCAGAATTTCAACCTGTTCACCGGTTTTCAGGGTGTAGGTCAGCGGCACATAGCGCTGATTTACCCGGGCGGCATAGCACTTGTTACCGACTTCGGTATGCACATGATAAGCAAAGTCGAGCACGGTCGAATCACGTGGTAGCTCTTTGATATCGCCATCACGACTAAACACATAGATCTTTTCGAAGCCTTCAAAATCTTGAATATGCTCAAAATTCTCTATTTCATCTTCAGATTCTTTATGTGCACTGCTTTCATTACGTTCTTGATAATGCTCAAGTACCGCACGTAAGGAATGCAGACGATGGTTAAAGGAGCGATCTGTGGTTTTCGCGCCTTCTTTATAATTAAAGTGTGAACACACCCCAAGTTCAGCTTCGTCATGCATTGCATGAGTACGAATCTGCACTTCAAGTGACTTATTCTCGGCAATCACCGCAGTATGTAAAGAACGATAACCATTGGCTTTCGGATTGGTAATATAGTCATCAAACTGATGCGGAATGTGGCGCCAGATCTGATGCACAATACCTAAAGTGTGGTAACACTCCGGTACACTTTTCACCAGTACCCGTAGCGCACGAATATCATAGAGCTGGTCAAAGCTCAGGTTCTTGCTTTTCATTTTTCGATAAATCGAATAAATGTGTTTCACCCGGCCATTAATTTCAGCTTCGATGCCATGCTCAGCCAATTCATTGCGTAATTTATCAATCACAAACTGAATATACTGTTCACGCTCCAGACGCTTTTCATTCAGTAAGGAAGCAATTTCTTTATAACGTTCCGGCGCAAGATAACGGAAAGCCAGATCTTCCAGCTCCCACTTCAACTGAGCAATGCCCAAGCGGTGTGCCAGTGGCGAGTAAATGGTCAGAATTTCTCGGGCCACCCGTTCCTGACGCTCACGCGAGGAATTGGCCAGTTCACGCAAGGCATAGGTACGTTCGGCCAGCTTGACCAGAACGACACGTACATCTTCGGTGACCGAGATCAGCATTTTGTAAATGCCAGACAGATGTTCACGCTGGTTATTATTGAAATGATCTTCCAGGCGTTTATTTTTTTCGATCAGCTCAGACAGCTTACCCATGGCAAGCGTACCTTTGACCAGGCTATGCACCTGTTCGCCGAACTGTTCCAATACTTCACTGAGTGGCATGACGCCTTCACGAACAGCACGATACAGCATGGCTGCGGACAAAGTATCTTCATCGACATGCAGATGCGCCAGAATATCCGCCATCTCAATACCAGTATAAAAGGTATTGGAGCGGTGCTGAACCGTACTTTGCAGCTCTCTTTCTAATGTTAAGTGGGCGACTTCTTCGAGCTGCGTTAAAGGTGCGCCATCTAATATGCCACGAACCCGATCCAACCACTCAGTCAGATCCTGGTGTGCTTGTTCGGCATGTTCTACAGTCGTCTCCTGTGACAACTCATTGAGTCGTCCAGGGAGTTGCTCACGTACTGTGACCATACCCGTCTCCTACTTTTAAAAACATCATTTCTTTAATCGTTTATTTGATTTTCTTTTTCGAACAATGCGATTGATTCAACATGTCCAGTATGTGTAAACATATCCATCACGCCCGCTTGGGTGAGACGATAGCCCTGTTGTACCAAGAGTCCTGCATCTCTGGCGAGTGTCGCAGGATTACATGACACATAAACGATTCTTTTTGCTCCAAACTGAGGGATATAATGCATCACTTCTTCTGCCCCGGCACGTGGCGGGTCGATTAATAATGCATCAAAACCTTGATTTGCCCAAGTGTGGTGCGAGAAATCTTTGGTTAAATCTTGTGAATAGAACGCTATTTGTGCAATACCATTGTTTTTGGCATTTTCCGCACCACGTCGAACCATTTCATCACTTCCCTCGACCGCAATCACCTGACCCGACGCACCAACACAGCGCGCCAGCGGCAAAGAAAAGTTTCCTAATCCACAAAACAGATCCAGAACCCGTTCACCCTGTTGTAGCTGAAGCAAATCACATGCCAATCGTACCATTTGCGGATTGATGCTTGAATTTACCTGGGTAAAGTCCAGAGGATTAAAGCCGAATTTCACATCAAAGTCATCAAGACCATAGTGTAAGCGTGCAGATGCTTCTGGAGCATCTATTCGCGAGAGCGTTTCTTTGCCGGCAAGCTGCAGATACAGTTGCCAGCCTTTCTGTAACGTAAATTCGCGCAATTGGTTGACATCATCGGCAGATAATTTTGCAGTTTCACGCACCAGCAGTGCAATGTCCTGATCGCCCATGGCCAATTCTATATGACCGATGTCGGCCTTACCATTGAGACCTTGCAGCAATTGTTTAAGACGTGTAACCGAGCCAAACTCATGATCCAAGATCATACAGCGATCAATCGGCGTGAGTTTGTTGGACTGATTTTCACGAAAGCCCACCACCAGCTGATCCTTGGAAGGCAGATAACGCACACCAATCCGGGCTTTACGGCGATAATCTTCACGTTGTGAACGTAAAGGTGGTAGCCATTGATCCGGCTGGATTCCAGCAAAATGCTGAAGATGTGACTTTAAGACATTCTGTTTCAAATCAATCTGGGCATCTGGCACGATATGCTGCATATTGCAGCCGCCACAAGACCCAAAATGCGGGCAGATGGGTTCCACGCGAATTTCAGAAGCATCGCTCAACAATTCAAGACTGTCGGCTTCTTCGAGTTTCTTAACTTCGCGGGTAATGCGGGCACGCACGGTTTCACCCGGCAAGGCATAACGGATAAAGACTTTCTTGCCATGTTTATGCTGCGGATGATCCGGATGTGAACCATAATGAGCGATGCCACGTCCCTCATGCGATAGTGACTCAACCTGAAAAATATACTCGGGTTGCTGGGTAGGACGTGCTTGTGCTCGATGTTTCATGAAAACCTAGGGTGTGGAGATGGGAAAATCAAATTGGGTAAATTCAGTTCGTTGCGAAGTCTCACGCCAAACTGATAAAAAGTCCGCATGCTGCGGTTGAGTATGCAAATATTGAATCGTGCTTTGCAGCAGATGCTGATAATCTGGCAGTAACAGTTGGCCTTTTAACAGCAACCAGCGGATATACACCAGCCAGGTATTCAGGACATCACCTTCACAATAAGACGTCAATTCGGTCCATTGCTGATTGCGGACATATTCCGGAACCCGATAAGCTCCGTCACCGCGCTTGCCTGGATAGCCCAACAAATGTGCAACATCGTCCAGCTTCTGGAAATGACGAGCATGAAACATGGCCATCACATCCATCAGGTCGACATGACGATGATGGTAACGATTCTGGTAGTTATTATAACGCTTTTGCGTATCAATTTCGCCCTGATCGAACAGACTCGGTGCAGAGAGCCCATGATACATGGCGCGGTATAAAATTACTGGTAAATCAAACTGTGAGCCATTCCAACTCACTAGAGTCGGATGTCGCTTGTCAAAAATGGACAAGAATTTTTTCAAAATTTCTGCTTCAGAATGCTGTTCCTGGCTAAACGAAAACAGCTTCATGCCCTGCTCATCCATCCATAAACCGGAAATACAGACGATTTCATGCAGTGGTAAACGCTGAAAATCCGAGCCTGAATCCTGACGGCGTAATTTGGTCAGGGCCTGATCCAGATCTGCCTCGGGCAGGTCCAGACCAAACAGATGCGCGCCTGATTTGAGATCGGTTTGGGTTTCAATATCGAAAGTTAAAACAGGCAGGCGCATAAAACAGTGCTCAAATAATTATTCAGAATCTTGTACAGAGAATAACCCTGTAGACAAGTAACGGTCACCACGGTCACAGATAATACACACAATCACTGCATCCGGATGTTCTTCCGCCAGTTTAATCGACGCCCACACTGCCCCACCAGAAGAGGTTCCGGCACTGATGCCTTCTTTCTGTGCCAGCTTGCGCATGATTTTTTCAGCTTCGATTTGTGGAATATCAATAATGCGATCCACGCGACTGCGGTCGAAAATGGTTGGCAGATATTCTTCTGGCCAGCGACGGATTCCGGCAATGCTTGAACCATCAGATGGCTGTAAACCAACGATCTGAATATCAGGATTCATTTCTTTCAGATATTTTGACACCCCCATGATGGTGCCGGTGGTCCCCATTGAGCTGACAAAATGGGTAATCTTGCCACCGGTTTGCTGCCAGATTTCTGGACCCGTGGTCAGGTAATGCGCTTCAACATTGTCCGGATTTCCAAACTGATTCAGCACCAGCCCCACGCCATCATTCTGCATTTGAGCAGCAAGATCACGTGCACCTTCCATGCCCTGCTCTTTGGTCACTTCAATCAGCTCGGCACCATAAGCACGCATCGCATCCTTACGTTCCTGACTCATATTGTTCGGCATGATCAGCTTCATTTTATAGCCACGCATTGCTGCGACCATCGCCAATGCAATCCCCGTATTTCCGCTCGTTGCCTCAATCAGGGTGTCACCCGGTTTGATCTGCCCACGCTTCTCGGCCTGCATGATCATATTATAGGCCGGACGGTCTTTGACCGAACCTGCTGGGTTATTGCCTTCGAGTTTCGCGAGTACTGTAGCTTGAGTGTGACTTGCCAGACGCTGTAAACGCACCAGCGGCGTTTTGCCTACATAATGGTCTAACAAAAATTCATCTGCTTGAAAATCAGGGATGGTATTACTCATTATTTGCACCTATATCGAGGTGCGGCTATTGTATGAAAAAATGCTTTTCCCTGCACCCATTTAGCAAGGCTTTTTCAGAAAACTCACTAAAACTCACACACTATCAAGCCATAAACTACATTTCCCGATAATTTAGCCAGGTGAAGCAGCTCGCTAATGAAGATGAAAATACTATTTCAGTCTGGCACTTTTACAGATTGAAATTTCGTGCGTCTTAGTCTTGCTGTACCTGAGCAAAATTAACTGAAATCTCTTGTATTTTTAACTGCTAATCCGAAGCTTTATAAAAATTATGCTTAAATTTTAACTGTCGATTTAAAGCATGCTAATATGCCAGGCATAAAGAAAATACTGCTTAAATCATGTCAACGATCAACAAAAAGCTGTTTAAACGCCTACACTTAAATCATGCCTATGGACAGCTGATTGCGCTGATTTTTGTGCCGATTACCATTTTGGCCTGTGTCGGTGCCATGCTGGTGTTGACTGAGACCTCGAATGCCGCACGTGCCCAGCAGAAGCAGATGGCCATTGCGATTCTCACCCGTTTTCAAGGCACCTCAGAATATGCACTGGATATCTTGAATCTGTATCCATGGCAATATGACCAGGCTCACAACGCCATGCAGAACATGCTGAATGAAAAGCATCTGGTTCGGGCAGCAGTTCTGGATGAAAATGGCAAGAACCGTTTGGGCATTGGTTTTCAGGAACAGGCGCCTTGGCCAGAATTTGAGAAAAGCGGCAATTTTGTTGGTCCGATTCTGCATCAAGATAATCATATCTATGCCATTAAAGTGAATGAAAACACTTTTTCTACCGGCTGGCTGGCGATCGAACTGGATAACCAGCCGCTAGCAATTGCCCGTTACCGAGTACTGATCGTACTGATTGCGACCGGATTACTGACCTTATTATTGTTATTACTTTGCTTGAATTTCTACTCACGGCGCTGGATCGCCCCAATGTATGAGATTCGCATGCAATTGCAACGCCTGAATGCCGATACCCTCGGCCAGCATATGGTGATTAACAGCACCGGCGAGCTGCGTTTATTGCAACGTGATATCGCCAATGTGGTGAAACGTTTGCATTTCAGCTTTCTGGAACTGCGTGAACATACCGAACAGACCGAAGACGATTTACGCCGCACCCTCGACACTTTAGAAGTCCAGAATATTACCTATCGTCAGGCACGCGACCAGGCGATCTCGGCCAACCAGGCCAAGTCGGTGTTTCTGGCCAATATTTCCCATGAATTGCGCACCCCGCTGAACAGTATTGATGGTTTTATTCATCTGTTGTTACGTCAGGGCAATCTCAGCAACGAGCAGAGCCTGTATTTGCAGACCATTCGTAAGTCTTCGGCGCATTTGCTGGCACTGATCAATGATGTTCTGGATTTTTCCAAAATTGATGCCGGCAAACTGGAACTGGAAACGGCACCTTTTGATCTGGAAGAAGCGATTTTTGATGTGATGGACATGTTGTCACCTCTGGCAGCACAAAAACATATTGATATGGCCTTCTATTATGCAGATGGTGTGCCAAAACACATTATTGGTGATGCGCTACGATTTAAACAGATTCTGACCAACCTGATTTCCAATGCGATCAAATTCACTCCGGATGGAGAAATCATTGTCCGGGCACGCATGGAACATGATGGAATGGATCAGTGTGTGCTGCATTTTAGTGTACAGGATAGCGGCATTGGCCTGAGTGGTACCGACCGTAAAAAGCTGTTTGAGTCCTTCTCGCAGGGTGATACCTCGGTGACCCGTCAGTTTGGCGGTACCGGTCTTGGTCTGGCAATTTCCAAACAGCTGGTCAGCCTGATGCATGGCCAGATTGGTTTTGAAGACAATCAGGAACGTGCTCCAACCGAAAAAGGCTCTACTTTCTGGTTTACTGCCCAGTTCCTGGTCGATGAAGATACCGTGATTGAGCATCCAGATTTTAGCGAATTGACCGTGGTGTCTTATCTTGCACATCCGGCAACTGCGAATGTGCTGCGGCATTATCTGGAAAATTATCAGGTTAAACATATTGAATGTGCATCAATTCTGGATCTGTTTAGCCGTCTGAATCATTTACAGAATAGCGAAAATACCTGGCTGATCGTCGATCATAGTGGTGACAGTGAAGTCTTGTTACGCGAAATCCGTTCACGTTATCAGGGTCATCTGGCTGTCTATGGTTATCAGATGCAACTGGATCCAAGCATGCTCAATGACCATCGTGCCCGTGCCCTGCATCAGCCACTCAGCCGCAGCGCGCTGATTCAGTTACTCGGCAATCAGCCGGTCTTCGACCAGGAACAGCATGAAGAATTTAATGGTCAAGGCCTGCATATTCTGGCCGTGGATGATCACTTACCCAACCTGATTGTTCTGGAAGCATTGCTGGGTGAACTCAATGTCACTACGACCAAAGCCCTCAGCGGGCAGGAAGCGATCGATATTATTCAGCGCCGTTATGAACAGGAACAGCCAGCATTTGATCTGGTCTTTATGGACATTCAGATGCCAGTCATGTCGGGGATCGATACCACCCGTGCTATTCGCTCGCTGGAATCGACCTTTGAAAATCATAGCCGCCTGCCGATTATTGCACTGACGGCGCATGCACTTTCTGATGAAAAACATAAACTGCTGCAAAACGGCATGGATGATTATGTCACCAAGCCGATCCAGATCGAGCAGATTATCCAAATTTTGACGCACTGGACCACCGAGCATTTTAAACGGATTCCGGTACTGGAACGTGCCAATGTGATTGATGCTCTGGATCCAAATATTCTGGACTGGCAGCAAAGCCTGCAACTGGCAGCCAATAAGGAAGATCTGGCGGTAGATCTGTTACGCATGCTGGTGGACAGCTTTGCGGATGAACTCGATGAAATGCAGCAACTGATTGAACTGGAAGATTTCCCACAACTGGAACATGTGCTGCATCGTTTATACGGCGCGACCCGCTATGTCGGTGCACCGACTTTACAGAAAGTCACCGGTGGCTTTGAACAGTTCGTTTCAACCCTGCGCAAAGAACGCCGTAAGGCCGATGAAAACTTTGTTCAGGACGTGCTGAAATATTTTGATGAACTCAAAGCCGTGGTTGAACAGGTTGAACAGGCTGCCCAGCAAATTTTGAAGCAACATTTGAATTAAACCTCTGAAGTGGCTCAGTCCATGACTTAAGAAGTGTGACTGAGCTGTCATGCAAGCCTAAAGGCTGCATGCTATGCTCAAGCCAGGAAAAGTAAGGAAGAATGCCATGTCACTCGTGCGCTTGGAAAAAAATAACGGCATTGCCACTGTTACACTGAATCGTCCGGATAAACGCAATGCCATGAGCTTTGCCCTGCTGCGCGAACTGGTCGCGACTGCACAGAAAATCAAAAAAGATAAAAGCATCCGTTGTGTGATTTTAACTGGCGAGGCCCAGGTCTTTAGTGCCGGTATTGATCTGGCAGATTTAAATAATCCTAAAAATCGTGCTTATGCCGCATGGGAACTGATTCGTCCTGGTCAAAGCTTATTTCAAAAAGCATTTCTGGTCTGGCAAGAATTACCAGTTCCGGTGATTGCCGCAATGGAGGGCTTCTGTTTTGGTGCCGGGATGCAGCTTGCTCTGGCCGCAGATATCCGCATTGCCCATCCTGACACCAAAATGTCGATTATGGAAACTCGTTGGGGACTGGTGCCAGACATGGGACTCAGCCGTTCACTGAAAGGCCTGATTGGGATTGATCTGGCCAAAGAACTGACCTTAACTGCCCGGATTTTTGATGGTGAATATGCCAAAGAAATCGGTCTGATCACCCATGTCGATCAACAACCTTTAGCTAGAGCACAAGCCTTGGCTGAAGAAATGCTGCAACGCTCTCCAGATGCGCTGATGGCCTCTAAATTTGTACTAGATGCCATGCAGCATCATCCAAATAAATCCCTGCGTATGGAAAAAATCTGGCAGCTGAAATTATTACTGGGTAAAAATAGTCAATTGGCTCGTAAAAAAGACAAAAACCCAGATATTCAGTTTGTGCCACGCCAGTACAAATAAACCAAGTCTGAATCCAGGAAAGGAATAAACCAAAGCATGCAGTTGAATCTTGATACTAAAATTGCCTTCTTAGGGATGGGGCTGATGGGCACTCGTATGGCCACACGTCTGCTTCAGGCAGGTTTTCAGGTAGCGGTCTGGAATCGCACACCAGCAGCCTGTGAGCCCTTGCTGGATCAGGGCGCGACTGCGCTGTCTTTAGACCAGATTGCCAATTATCCGGTCATTCTCAGCTGCTTGGCAGATGATCATGCAGTGCAATCTGTTTTTGCTCAGATCGAACCGTATTTGGTTGCAGAGCAAGTGATTGTAGATTTCTCCAGCCTTTCAGTACAGCAAACCCAAATACTTGCTGCACAAGCACAGGCTAAGAAAGTAACCTGGATTGACTCTCCGGTTTCAGGCGGTACAGTTGGAGCCGAACAAGGCAGTCTGGTGATTTTTGCGGGTGGTGATGCCACGACGATTGAAAATCTTAATCCGATCTATGCAGTACTTTCCCAGCGTGTCACCCGTATGGGGGATACGGGTACCGGTCAGGCGACCAAAATCTGTAATCAGCTGATTGTCGCGGCAAATAGTACCCTGATTGCAGAAGCCGTAGCCCTAGCTGGCCTTGCCGGGGTAGATACACGCTTACTGGCGCCAGCGTTGGCAGGTGGTTTTGCCGACTCCAAGCCTTTTCAGATTCTGGCTCCGCGTATGGCCACCCAGACTTTTGTACCGGTGCAATGGAAAGTGCAGACTTTATCCAAGGATCTGAATAATGCCGTGCAACTGGCACAAAACTTTGATCTGGATGTTCCAGTCGCGACTCAGGCATTATCACAGTTACAGGCCCATCAGGCTCAAGGCTTTGCCGAAGCAGATCTGGCTACTGTAATCCAGCAACTAAAACATTCATAACGCTTGATTGATGCAGCCCTGAATATTGAAGAGACATACATGATTAAACTTGCCGTCAACCTGTCGATGATTTTTACCGAAGTGCCGCTGATCGAACGCTTCGCGCTGGCTCATGCACAGGGCTTTAATCATGTGGAAATCCAGTTTCCTTATGAGCTCACAATTGGCCAGATTCAAAACCAGCTCAGCACGCATCAGCTGAACTTGTGCCTGATTAATGTGCCAGCAGGCGATTTAATGCAGGGCGGTCATGGTCTGGCCGGCATTCCAGGACAGGAAATCGAGTTTCGTCATGCTGTTGAGCAGGCCATCCAGTATGCTACCGCACTGAATGTACCCCGAGTCAATATCCTGGCAGGAAAACAGCCCTTGGACTGTGATCTGTTGCCCTGCCTGAATACGCTGGCGAGTAACCTGAAAATGGCCTGTTCAATGCTGCTTGAGCATCAAATTGAACCGGTCTTTGAAATGATCAATGGCATCGATATGCCACGTTTTTTGATTCAAAATGTTGCTCAAGCACAGGAAATGCTGGAGGCCGTGCATCATCCGGCCTTAAAAATGCAGTATGACTGTTACCACATGGCAATGATGGGCGAAGATGTCCTGGAAACTTTGCAAGAAAATATTGCCTCGATTGGTCATATCCAGTTTGCGGATTGTCCCGGACGGCATCAACCCAATACGGGTTCTATTCAATATCATGATATATTTCAGTGGTTAAAACATAGTCAATATCAAGGTTATGTCGCTGCCGAGTATAAACCCAGCGGACATTCCAACGATTCCTTTGGCTGGAAAGCTGAGTTCTTTCCGGAGCATGACTGAGTGGACTGCGGCTTCATTTGAAATTCAGGACTAAAACCGCTATATTAGACCATGCATAATTGTTAGGAAATTACACTCCCCATGAATTTAGAACCATCGCCCAGCGCTTCTAATTCTCACGATCTTACTATGAATTCAAATTCTCAAGCTGTACAGGACTGCTTAAAAGTCGTACATGCTGCACTTGAAGATGTAAAAGCAAAAGAAATTGTTGAGCTTGATGTCAGCGGTATCAGTAATGTGGCTGATGCTATGGTCATTGCAAGCGGTACATCGACACGTCACATCAAATCATTGGCCAATAACGTTGCTGAAGAAGCACGTAAAGCTGGCTTCCGCCCTCTTGGTATTGAAGGCGAACGTGATGCCGAATGGATCCTCATCGACCTTGGTTATGTTGTGGTTCATTGTATGCTTCCAACAGCGCGTAAATTCTATGACCTGGAAAGCTTATGGCGCAACCCTGCAGATACTGACTCTGTAGCGTAAAAACTAAATATTCAAAAAAGCGACCTGTGTAGGTCGCTTTTTTATTGCCTGTTCATCCAACTTTATAAGCATTAATACCACTCAATCTGTTAGCTATTTTTCTTTACTTTTCATCTTGTCTTATGTACCGATTTGATTGTTATTTTAGGATCAATTCATCATAAACCTAGACGTTCGATGACCACTCAATAATTCTTTTTTCAAGATATAAAATAAAAAATCCCCCTTTATTAAAGGGGGACTTAGGGGGATTCTAATGATTTAAATGATTAGTGACCCGTACCATTAATGGCTTTGGTCATATCTTCCACCACTTTCTTGGCATCACCGAAGATCATCATGGTCTTGTCATTATAGAACAAGTCATTGTCGAGACCCGCATAACCGGTTGCCATAGAACGCTTGATCACCATAATCGTACGTGCCTTATGCGCTTCCAGAATCGGCATGCCATAAATTGGTGAGGTTGGATCATCTTTCGCTGCAGGGTTCACAACGTCGTTGGCACCAATGACCAGCACCACATCTGTTGCCGGAAAGTCTGAGTTGATTTCATCCATTTCCAAGATGTCTTCATACGGTACGTCCGCTTCAGCAAGGAGTACGTTCATATGACCCGGCATACGACCTGCCACCGGGTGAATCGCGAAACGAACCGTTACGCCCTGCTCTTTCAGCAAGTTAGCCAATTCTTTTACCGCATTTTGGGCACGGCCTTGCGCCATACCATAACCTGGCACAATCACTACACTGTCTGCATTTGACATCAGGAAGCCTGCGTCATCTGCCGAACCTGAACGGTGATTACGTTGAACCTGTTCACCTGCTCCTGCTGTCGGTGCAGCTGCACCACCCATCGCACCACCAAACAAAACGTTGATGATTGAGCGGTTCATCGCTTTACACATGATGTAAGACAGAATCGCACCCGATGAACCCACCAGTGAACCAGCAACAATCAGCATGTTGTTTTCCAGGGTAAAACCAATACCCGCTGCTGCCCAACCCGAGAATGAGTTGAGAAGCGATACCACCACTGGCATGTCACCGCCACCAACTGGCGCAATCCATACCCAGCCGAATGCCAGCGCAAGACCTGTCATCGCCCAGAACGATGTCATATTACCCGTCAGGAAGAAGTGAATACCAAAACCTAACATTGCAATAAAGATGATCGCCTGAACCGGTTTCACCCATGCGCCAGAAATAGTTTTTGCCCATTTCTTTGCAGCCAGTTTGCCGTAAGCAAAGACTGATGCTGTAAAGGTAATCGCACCTACGAAACAGCCCACAAACAGTTCAAATAAATGAACACGACTCATTTCATGGAAATTGACACCATTGGCAGCCAATAGGTCTGGACCAAGTTCGATCAGTTTGTTGTTGTGAATAATGGCAGCGACAGCAATCAAGACTGCAGCCAGACCCACCAATGAGTGCATCAATGCCACAGTTTCAGGCATCTGCGTCATTGGAACTGTACGTGCACGGGCAATACCCACGATTGCACCTAGCACCATTGCACCAATGATCATCCAGACCACTGGATTCTCAGCCACAAAGAAGGTAGTCACGACCGCAATCGCCATCGCGATCATTCCGTAACGGTTACCGGCAATCGCAGTTTTGGGACCTGATAAACCACGTAGCGTCAGGATAAAAAGAACGGCACCAATCAGGTAGAACCAATCCGCATATTCTCGAATCATTTCCATGGATTAACCCTCTTTTTTCTTTTGCTTAGGTTTAAACATTTCCAGCATACGAGCAGTCACGGCAAAGCCACCGAAAATATTAATGCTCGCCAGGAATACTGCAATCGCGCCAAGTACGCTCACCACGTTAATGGTCTGAAAATCCACGCTACCTTCAACGCCAATCACCGGCAGGCCAACGGTCTGAATCATCGCACCGACAATAATGATCGATGACAAGGCATTGGTCACCGCCATCAACGGCGTATGCAATGCTGGCGTTACACCCCACACCACGTAGTAACCTACGAAAATGGCAAGGACAAAAATCGTAATTGTTTCAACCATGAGTCTTCTCCTTAACCACGTTTCAGCAGCACTTGGCCGCCATGAGTGACAAGTAGGGCTTTTTGAATTTCTTCTTCTTGATTCAGGACAAAATTCTTATCTGCATCAAATAGTGTTTCAACGAAGTTAAATACGTTACGAGCGTATAAAGCAGAGGCTTCAGTTGATACAGTCGACGGAATATTTGGAATGCCGAGAATTTTAACGCCGTTGTCGGTATGGACTGTTTCACCGCATTTCGAACCTTCAACGTTACCACCAGACTCTACTGCCATGTCCAGAATCACTGAACCCGGTTTCATTTTCGCAACTGTTTCAGCACGGATTAAACGCGGTGCATCACGACCCGGTAAAAGCGCTGTGGTAATCACGATGTCAGCATTCGATACCGCTTTATCAACAATTGCAGCCTGATCGCGAATGTATTCTTCACCCGGCATCCAGCCATAACCATTTTTAGCCGCATCAGCCGCTTTTTGCTGCTCTTCAGCAGACATCGGTACGTCTAACCATTTACCACCTAAAGATTCAACCTGATCTTTGGCAGTTGGACGCAGGTCCGTGGCTTCAACGATGGCACCTAAACGTTTTGCAGTGGCAATCGCTTGCAGACCCGCTACGCCGACACCCATGATCACGACACGAGCCGGTTTAACCGTACCCGCAGCAGTCATCAGCATCGGGAACATGCGCTGGTATTCAGCCGCAGCCAAAAGCACCGACTTGTAACCTGCAAGGTTGGCTTGAGAAGACAAGACATCCATGTTCTGCGCACGAGACAAGGTTCGTGGCAAAAGTTCTAATGCAAATGCAGACACGTTTTGTGCCGCGAATTGGTCAAGCTCAGTATTACGGTAAGGATCAAACATTGCCACGATAGTGGTGTTCGGGTTGAGTTTTTGAATTTCCTCACCTTTCGGTGCACGAACTTTTAAAATCAACTGACTGCCGGTATAGGCATCATCCGTAATTTTGGCACCAACTTGTTCATAGGCACTATCGATATAGGCAGCTTTAACACCTGCACCACGTTCGATAATCACGCTATGTCCTGCGCTGATCAATTTCTTTACTGTCTCTGGCGTCGCAGCGACGCGATTTTCACCGACAACAGTTTCGGCTGGAATTCCGATCTGCATGAGCGTTCCTCAAGCTAATTTTTCTTAAGTAAACATCGCCTAAACGATGCTTCCCCTCAGGATGTGTTCTTGTTGAATTTTTGGATTCTAATCAAACTGTTTGAAATTACCACCTACTATTTATTTAATAAATACCTATATTTTGAACTGATGATTCATAAAAATGATGCTGTGATAGCACATTTATTTAATTTAACGGCTATTCATATTCGATGCTTTTATAAACGATATTCATTCCGCTGAATAAAATATCCAGATTTTGCTGGTGTAAATAAGCGCAAATTTGTGATTTATTTTGTTACATTGATGATTCTGACAATGATTGCTGTATTTCTTGATTCAGAAGTAGATTTTTAATTTCTCTAGTCCCTATAGATAGCGGCACTTTAGCTGCGCCGTTTTTTTAGTTTTGACTTTTTTGACAGATTTAGCACTTAAGCAAGAGCACTGTTTTTAGATGTTAAAATCGTATTTTATGAAATGATAGAATTTGTTTTGAGCAGATCTTCATCAGACACAATTAATAGATCTGACAAAAAGTAATCGCTAAAATTTTATAAGACTCAGGTCTCAAACAGTCAGATAAAGGGTAGAAAAAAAGCTGGATGACTATTTATTATATTAATGTACTGAACTTGATTCAAAATGGAAAATCTCATTTTCGCACCAAATTTGCGCAATAAAATAGAGTAAATATTCCACTTTTTTGACCTCAGTGCTCTTTTTTATTGTTTTTACTTTAAGCTGCGCTTTAATGAAGCAACCCCATCATTAAAATATAAAAAATTCTGTAAATATTCACTCATACTTTCTATTTGAAATTGCACTTCTTTCATTAAGCTGCCTGAGTTCTAACAATTTTCAATGCTGGCAATATTTCTCTACTTTTAAAGCAAGAACTTCTGGCCTATAGTGCCCTCAATTTGAACATTATTCTCATTCCTCATTTAAGTTCTTCCGGTCTGAATACAAGGTTAGCCCTATGCACACGCCCCTCGATATTAGTCAAAATAAGCCCTTATTATGGCTGATGGCGATTGCATGCGGCTTATGTGCCGGCGCTAACTATTATTGCCAGCCGCTGATTTCATCGATTCAGCAGTATTATCAGGTGCCTGAATCACAAGTAGCGCTCACCGTCACCTTTGCTCAAATCTCTTATGCCTTGGGCCTGCTGTTTATTGTGCCTTTAGGGGACATGCTAAATAAAACCAAACTGATCCCCTTTCTCATGCTGGGTGCGACAGCAGGTTTATTTATTTGTGCCAGTGCAGTGAATCTGCCGATGCTCTGGGTCGGCACTATCATTGCCGGACTGTTTTCCGTGGCTGCACAGATTCTGATTCCCTTGGCCACCATGGCGGTCAAACCGGAAAAAACCGGAGAAGTGGTGGGCTTCCTGATGAGTGGCTTGCTGGTCGGTATTCTGCTCTCGACCAGTATTGCCGGATTACTTTCCGACCTGTTTCATTGGAAAATGATTTATATCGTCAGTGGCATAAGTATGCTGGCTTTAAGTTTTTATTTGAAAGGAAAACTACCGAGCCTGCCACGTCTGAGAATCAGCTATACAGCGATTTTTAAATCTATGGGGATATTACTCAAGCAGGAACCACGTCTGGTATTGCGTTCACTGACAGGTGCGTGTGCTTTTGCTGCCATGAGTATGTTGTTCTCCACCATCGCTCTACTGCTAACGCAGGAACCTTTTCAGCTTTCTGATGTCATGGTCGGACTGGTCACGCTGGTCGGTGTATTTGGCGCACTTTCCACGCAGTTCATTGGCAAATGGGCCGATCGTGGCCATATCAAAACACTGAGCTGGATCGGCTGTTCTATCCTGGTGGGGAGCTGGCTGTTTTTATATTTTGGTGCAGTGTCTTTGCTGAGTTATATTTTGGGTTATGGGCTGATAAATCTTGGACTCGCGATTACGCACAGCTGTAACCAGAACGTAATTTTCCGCCTGCGCCCGGATGCCAAATCACGGGTCAATTCACTGTATATGACCTTGTATTTTATTGGTGGTGCATGTGGTTCAGCCTTAGGGGTTTATGCCTGGCATCACGGTGGCTGGAGCATGACCTGTCTGGCAGGACTCGGGCTAGCTCTGTGTGCCACCCTATTCGCCCTGCTGGATCAATGGCATCAGGCTAAGACAACCGCATAAGTATTTTACCTCTATTTAGCTGACTTGCGCCGCCGGATAATAAGGCTTATTCAGATCAAGAGTTTGTGAATTTTCCAATAAAATACAGATAAAAACCGGCAATAAGGCTGCCAGAATCCGGCAGCTTTCCTCTAATGATTTATAATTCAGCGAGCTGTGATACGTGGCGCCACCCTGCATTATCTGATGGTGCAAGGTAGATAAACGCTGAAATATTCCAGCTAAAATTTCAACAGAATTTCGTTCTTTTAAAGCATTCTGTATATTCTGTTTCTGTGTTTCCAAGTCAACCTGACAGCTTTCCAGGCTAATTTTCTGATGACGATAATCCCAAAAGCTTTGTTCCACATAGGGATTGGCCAAGAGTGAGCAGATCGGCTGGCTGTATTTTTCCCAAAGAATATGATTAATTTTCTGATCCAGATCCTTTTGGCAGAGTGTTTCCAGAAACTGCTGCAGCTTGCTTTGATCTTGAACTAGATCACTCTCATCTGCATAAATCGCCTGAAAGCTGATCCACAGGCTGATAAACTTAAAATCCAGATCCTGATCCAGATCTAGCGATTTTTTAAACCAGCCTAAGCCCCGATGAATTCTTAAATTAAAATGTGCCGAATTTTGTGCTTTATGGCTTTTATAAATCTCCTCCAATAACAACATGATTATTCTCCTTATTTCTAGCGTTTTTATATTCATCTTTCTGCTATCAAAATATACCATTCCAACCTGACTGGGAATTCCAATTTTATTTCTTGTTTCATTCCTTGGATTTACTGGGATAGCTTAAGTTCGCCGAGTGGTTTTTCTGATTTTATGCTAGTATTACGCCCTCTTTTTGCGACGTCAGCCGATCCGGTTTTAGCCAAAAACCAATAGCTGAGTGATTGCATGGATTGCTTCTTCTTTCTTCCATTTCGTTAAGGCGTGATTTTGAATGACTGATCTGACCACCATTGAAAATAAACTTCAACCACGAATCAGTGTTGCGCCGATGATGGATTGGACCACCAAAGACTATCGTTTCTTTGCACGTCTGTTTAACCCGAATGTGATTATGTACACCGAAATGGTCACCACGGGTGCGATCATTTACGGTGATGCCAAACGTCATTTGGACTTTAATACGGAAGAACAGCCAATTGTGCTGCAACTCGGCGGCTCGAATCCAAAAGATCTGGCAATCTGTACCAAGATGGCGCAGGACTGGGGCTATAACGAAGTCAATTTAAATGTAGGTTGCCCAAGTGACCGGGTACAGAATAATAAAATTGGTGCCTGTCTGATGGCGGAACCTGATCTAGTCGCAGAATGTATTGCTGAAATGCGTCATGCGGTGGATATTCCAGTGACCGTAAAACACCGGATCGGAATTGATGATATGCACTCTTATGAAGAGATGATGCATTTTGTCGATACCGTGGCCAAAACCGGCTGCAATAACTTTATCGTGCATGCGCGGATTGCCTTGTTAAAAGGCCTATCACCTAAAGAAAACCGCGACGTGCCACCCCTACGTTATGAAGATGTCTACCGTTTAAAACAGGATCGCCCTGATCTGCTGATCGAGATCAACGGCGGAATTAAAACCTATGCTGAAACCTTGGAACATCTCAAACATGTGGATGGCGTGATGATTGGCCGCGAAGCCTATCATAATCCTTACTTACTGGCTGAGCTGGGCCAGTTATGGAATCTGGATGCACCAGACCGTTTTGAGATTATGCAAAAAATGATGCCGTACATAGCCCAGCGTATGGCAGAAGGTGCACCGTTGTCGATTATTACCCGTCATATTTTGGGACTATTCCAGAACTTGCCGGGTGCACGCAAATGGCGTCAGGCGCTAAGCGGTGGGAATGCCAAAACCTTGAAAGATGTAGAAACTGCACTCTTTAATATTCAGGAAGCCATGCAGCGTACCGAAGATTATGTTCGCGAACATCAACAGGTTGAATCTTAAATACAAAAAGCACCGATGATCGGTGCTTTTTTATAGCGATTGCGCATGAGTTATTGCGTATACGCCGTGATATTGCCGACCGGAATCGGCTCTTCCTGATAAGAAACATCTTGTAATGCGGGTTCAGCCACTGGTGTGATCAGAGAGCCGGAGATAGTCTGGTTTGGTTCATCTACAGGCTCCAGATCATCCAAGGCTGAGGCCAGTTGCTGTAATTCCCGATCCAGTTGCTGACGATAATTTTCAATTTCAATTTCATCAATAAAAGCAAAGGCATCATCTTCAATCGACCAACTATACCCGCCATCCACCTTAAAGACTTTCACATGAATGGGATATTCCTCACCTTGATAATTCAGATAAGAAATGGCCTGAAACTCATTCCCCTGACGCTGGACAATTTTGACCTTTTTCACGGTAAAACGATAGTGTTGATAATCTAGATTGGAATTAAACTCACGTTGCATCTGCGTTTGAATATTTCTGGCCAGTTCATCCATTGAAACAAAATAACTGCATCCAGCCAGACAGGCGACCATCCATAACATCATGATTTTTTTCATAGCGCCCCCTCTTTTTTCTTTCCACTTCCTGCTTATAGCTGATATATGCAGTATTTTTATCTTTGCTTATTCTGTGACCTATTTTATGCTTTTTTGCAAAAACAATAAACAGTCAGTGCTTCGATTAAGACTAAATATTTATGGTTTCTATAGTTTTTTTTGAATTAATGATAAAAAATCAGCCATAAAAAAACCCTGATGGATTCAGGGCTTTTTCGATACAGATCGTTTTAAAAATCATCATCACTGGATGGATCACGATGTAAGGCATCATGAATAGCTTCGATCAATTGCTGGGCAATCTCCTGCTTGGAGGCTTTTTCCAGATCACGTTTATCCAGCTGATAATGCTCGGCAAAGAATACTGTCATGGCATTTTCATCCGAAGCAAATCCGATATCCGCACGTGAAACATCATTGCAGGCAATCATATCCAGCTTTTTCGCGACCAGCTTTCCGGCAGCATATTCTTCAATATTACGGGTTTCAGCAGCAAAACCGACCATAAACGGCCGTTTTTCCTGTTGGGCTATAGTGGCGACAATATCCGGATTTTTCACCAGCGCCACATTCAGTTCATCTCCGGCTTTCTTGATTTTATGCTCGGCCACTTCTGCCACACGATAATCAGCTACTGCAGCTGTCGCAATAAAGATATCGCACCCATTTTCCAGCATTTGCATGCTTTCATTCAGCATTTGCACGGCAGAAGAAACATTCTTACGTTTCACGCCATTTGGGGTGTCCAGACTGACCGGCCCTGCAATCAGGGTCACATTGGCTCCGGCCGCATAACAGGCTGCAGCCAGTGCAAAGCCCATTTTTCCGGTACTATGATTGGAAATATAACGCACCGGATCAATCGCTTCGCGGGTCGGACCTGCAGTAATCGTGACCTGTTTACCTGCAAGCAGGCCAAATTTTTCCGCAATCGCACGTTGAGCTTTATGAAAATATTCAGTCACCTGTCGGGCTAAATCTTCCGGCTCAGGCATCCGGCCCAAACCTACATCACCACAAGCCTGTGAACCAGCATCCGGCATGATCACATGCACACCATCTTCGATCAGTGTCGCAAGATTACGCTGCGTTGCTTTGGCTGCCCACATTTGCTGGTTCATGGCAGGCGCCACCCAGACGGGTGCTTTCGTCGCCAGATATAAAGTGCTGAGTAGATCATCGGCCAGACCTGCGGCAAACTTTGCCAGGGTGTCACAACTGGCCGGTGCTACCAATAACAGATCTGCCCAACGTGCCAGCTCGATATGGCCCATGCCGGCTTCTGCTTCAGTATCCAGCAATTCGGTATGTACGGGATTGCCCGATAAGGCTTGAAAAGTTAAAGGTGTAATAAAAGCCTGTGCGCCGTGAGTCATCACGACCCGCACATCAAATCCGGCATCTTTTAGACGGCGGACCAGAATTGCACTTTTATAGGCAGCAATGCCGCCAGTGACGGCCAAAATGATATTTTTATGAGGAATTACACTTAGATCAAAGCTCACGAACAGATTACCTTGCTGTTGCAGTGGGGCTCACAATAGCATTAAATAATCGCATTCCCAAGAGATCGGCTTGCGGGAAAACTGATAATTCATAATAAATAAGTCTAATAACTATGCAATTTTCTATTAAAAACTGGCCAGAACAAGAACGGCCGCGAGAACGCTTAATTCAATATGGCGCAGAAAGTCTGTCCGATGCCGAGCTACTGGCCATCTTTCTGCGCTCCGGTTCTCAGCAACATTCGGCAGTTGATCTGGCGCGGTTGCTGATTCAGCATTTTGGTCATTTGACTGCGTTGCTCGATGCACCTTTACAGGAAGTCAGCCAGTTTCATGGTATGGGCATCAGTAAATATACCCAACTGATGGCCGTCAAGGAACTCGGACGGCGTTACATTGCCGAGCACCTGAAACAGGATGCGCTGGAACTCACCAATTCCAAACGGCTGAGAGATTACTTACGTTTTGAGCTGCTCGGTGAAACTCAGGAAGTGTTTGCCGTGCTGTGTCTAGATGCCAGTTTAAGAAAAATTGCCTTTAAAAAACTGTTTTATGGCTCAGTGAATGCATGTGATATTTCTATTAATCAATTGCTGCGTTATGCCATTAGCCAGCAGGCGACCTCAATTGTCATTGCACATAATCATCCGCTGGGTCGGCCCTCTCCCTCCAAGGCTGACCTGGTGTTGACCCGCCAGATTCAACAGGCTTGCCAACTGGTAGATATCCATTTAATTGACCATTGCATCATTGCTTTAGAGGGTAGTTTTTCCTTTGCTGAGCAGCAACTCATCAAACCGGAAATGCAGTATTGAATAGCACTTGACAAAGCAGGCACAACTCCACAAGATCATGAAAAAAATTGTGATGATTCCAATAAATGATCGTACGTGACCAGCCGACTGTTTTTAAACTGCTGTTTTCCTGGCGGGGGACGATTTTACCTAAAGTTTTGCCACCTTTAGGCGTGGTGATGCTGATGTCAGCCATCATTGGTGGCTTGTCACATATTGGTTATTTTCATTTTCCAGAATTACCTCTGGTCGGCTTTACCCTGATTGGAGTGGTGCTGTCGATCTTTCTCGGATTTAAGAACTCAGCCTGTTATGACCGCTGGTGGGAAGCGCGCAAACTTTGGGGTATTTTGATTGCCAATTCACGTCATTTTGACCGTGATTGCAGGATGCTGTCTCAAGGTCGCCGTGAACGTGTGATTCAGCACGTGATTGTCTTTGCCAATGTACTCCGCGATCGTTTACGCCACCAGACAGCCAATCCAACTGAACTGGTTGAAACCAGTGGTATGAGCCAGCAGGCTGTGACCCAGCTTTATCAGCAGGCTAATGCGCCGCAATATACCTTAAGCCTGATTCAATGGGAGCTGATGCAGGCGCTCAAAGAAGGTGAAATCTCCGACATCATCTATATGCAGATGAATAATCATGTAGCAGAACTAAGTATTGTCCAGACCGGTTGTGACCGGATTGCGACAACGCCTTTGCCTTTTGCCTATTCGGTTCTGCTCAACCGTACCGTCTATTTTTTCTGTTTTATTTTGCCTTTCAGTCTGGGTTCAACGCTTGGTCTGTTTACGCCTTTGCTGGTTGGAATTTTGGCCTATACCTTTTTGGGACTGGATGCACTAAGCTCAGAAATTGAGGAACCTTTCGGTACCCAGAGTAATGACTTGCCACTAGACTCGATGGTACGTACGATTGAAATTGAACTGTTAGGAACATTGGGCAAACCGACGCCACCGCCGATTCAGGCCAAAGATCATAATTTGCTATAATTTATAATTCTCTCTTCGCCCTTTACTATTAGTAGCGAAGGGAAAATCCTCTCTCAAATGAAAAAAATCGAGGTAAAGGAATGACTAAACAAAACTCTCCCAAATCCCGACCTGCCCCAATTTAAGACTCGGGACATTACCCAGTTTAATCCAGGGCATATGATCGCCATGAAAATCACTGCCAATCGAAACTTTCAGATCATGTTCCGCAATCATCCGATCGACCATCTGCCGGGTTGATGCCGGCTCAATCGTCGGTGGTAGTTCCACCGCATCTCCACCAAACTTGGCAAAAATCTCGATCAGGTAGCGGATATTGGTCGCAGATAAATCATATTTGGTCGGATGTGCCAGCACGGCGAAGCCGCCACTTTCATGAATCACCTGAATCGTGTCTTCAAGACTCAAGCCATCAAATTTGACATAGGCTTTCTTGCCTTCCTTAATGTATTTATCAAAAGCCTGTTGCGGGCGGGTCACAATCCCCTTTTCTACCAGCGTTTTGGCAATATGCGTCCGTGTCACCCGATCAGGGATATTGTCGACTTTGGCCAGTACATCAGCATAAATATCCTCACCAATTAAAGGAAGCAGCAGATCACAAATCTGTTTAGAGCGTTCAGCCCGGATTTTCTTTTGCTGATTGAGGGCTTTTTGTAAAGGCTCAGGATTTTGCATATTTAGGGCAACGATGTGCACGCCATAGTTTTTTTTGGTGGCAGGACGTGACCACTGGCTGGATATTTCCACCCCGGAAATGATCTTAATCTCATGATTTTTAGCGGCTTCCTCAGCCAATGCCAAACCGTCCATGGTGTCATGATCCGTCAGGGCCAAAGTA
This sequence comes from Acinetobacter sp. AR2-3, assembly GCF_001878775.1. Lineage (NCBI taxonomy): Bacteria > Pseudomonadati > Pseudomonadota > Gammaproteobacteria > Moraxellales > Moraxellaceae > Acinetobacter > Acinetobacter sp. AR2-3. The sequence goes on along the minus strand of NZ_MJIQ01000057.1, from coordinate 18,319 downwards.
TGGACGAGTTTTTCCACAGCCGCTTCGACCAATTGCTGAGGACTGAAAGTTCCATCAGAAATATTACTATGTGTATGTAAATCTACGCCGTGCATCTCTATACTATGACATTTATTTGATCAGATTTAGATACTCTAACATGAAAGCACTTTTAGACTTTGTGCCACTCATTATTTTCTTTTATTTATATAAAACTGTAGATCCAAAAGACACTGACCATCAATTGCTGCAATTGATCGGTTCTGCGGGGGGTGTCGACAATAATAATATTCTTGTTGCAACCACAGGTCTGATTATTTCCATGTTGGTCGTCTATGGTGCGTTATTTGTCATACAAAAATTCCGTCTGGACAAGCAGCAATGGATTGTCTTGTTTATGACGGTAATTTTTGGTGGCATCACTCTGATCCTCAGCGATGATTTCTATATTCGTCTGAAAGCCGTGTTATTGAATCTGGTCTTTGCAGGTGTATTCTTCCTGTCCCCTTGGTTTAGCAAGGATAAAAAGCCTCTGATCCAGCGGTTATTTGGTCCAGTATTCAATCTAAGTGAAAAAGGCTGGTTCAAGCTGAACTATGCTTGGGTTGCCATGTTCGTACTGATGTCATTTCTGCATACCTTTTTCGCCTATTTGTGGATGGATGGAAAATATTGGGGCGAATTTACCGCATTCGGTGACATGATCGTGATGTTTTCCTTTATCATTATTCAGTTTATTGTATTGCGCAAATACTTTAAGACCGCTGAATAAGTCCAACTACAAACGATTGAGAGTCATCATGCCATTATTCGTCGTTAGCTGTACCGATCGGGAAGGTACAGTTGAAAAACGCCTCGCGATTCGTCCACAACATCTTGCACGTCTGGAACAGTTAAATGCTGAAGGCCGCCTGATTGTTGCAGGTGCCATGCCTAAAGATCCGGCCAATCCACAGGCCGGTTTTTATGGCAGTACCATTATTGTCGATTTTGACAGTCGTGAAGCGCTGGACACATGGCTACAGGATGAACCTTTCTTAAAAGAAGGTGTGTACGAACACATCGATGTCAAACCATTCAATAAAGCATTCCCTCAAGGATAAGGTTCATGCGTGTTGTTACTGCCAGTATCATTGGCCTATGTTTTATGATTTCTCCAGTATGGGCAGTCGAAGTTGCGCCTGCTCCTGTGATTCAGGAAAATCAGACAGCACAACCTCAAGGGACAGCGGCGACTGCCCAAACCCAGTCTACGCCGAAACCTGCCATTATTCCTGCCGTAGCGACTTCTGCCCAGCCAGTGCCACCTGCCGAGAATAAACCTTTAACTGCAGAAGAAATCGCCAAGCTGAAAGCCCAGCAAGAGGCCAAGGTCAAAGCCTTGGTCAAAGATCAGGCCACCCGTTTGCAGCAACTGGAAAAAGCCAATCTGGAAGCACTATCGCAAAATCAGGAATTGCAGCTCAAGAATGACAACCTGGGCGTTCAGGTACAGGTGCTGCAAAGTGAACGCAGTGCGCAGATGTTCCTCTACGGTGCAGCAACATTGGCTGTCGGTGTATTGCTCGGCTTCCTAATTGCGAGCTATGTTTATACCAAACGTCGTCGTCAATGGTAAGCTATAGCCCTTCCCGATATCTTTAAGGTTGTACCCGTTTTGTCGCACGCAATTCAAACTGCCGATCTGGATTGGCAATTGGTGGATGGCATTGATGTGCCTGTGTCCAAGCAATTTGGTGATGTGTATTTTTCCAAAGACAATGGCTTGCTGGAAACCCGGCATGTCTTTTTAAATGGCAATGATCTCACGACGCGTCTGGCAGATTTAAAACCTTTTGAATATTTCTGTGTCGGTGAAACGGGTTTTGGTACTGGTTTAAATATTCTGGCGCTGTGGCAGCTCTGGCAACAGGTGCGTCCGGATAATCACAGTCATCTGCATGCGATTTCAGTTGAAAAATTTCCTCTTTCCAAAGTTGATCTGATTCGGGCCTTAAATGCCTGGCCAGAACTCAAGCCTTTAGCTGATCAACTCATCTCTCAATATCCGATGCCAATTGCCGGCTGTCATCGTCTCAGTTTTCCTAAAGAACGATTCAGTCTGGATCTATGGCTGGGTGATGCACATGATGTTTTCCCGGTGATTGAAAAAACTGCGCCGGTGAACGCTTGGTTTCTGGATGGTTTTGCGCCTTCCTGCAATCCGGACATGTGGGAAGAAAATGTTTTAAATAATATTGTACGTTTATCCGAGATTGGGACAACTTTCGCCTCTTTCAGTGTTGCTGGCGTTTTAAAACGTGGCTTAAAAAATCATGGGATTTCAATTTCCCGTCCACGTGGTTTTAAGCATAAGCGTGAAATGCTGAAAGCGATCTGGAATCCGGCTGAAGAGACTGAAAGTTCATTAATACAAGAAATCACTCAAAAAAAAACTGAGCGAGATACAGAGACCAATATCAGACCTAGCCAAATCGCTGTGATTGGCGCTGGAATCGCCGGTTTAAGTACAGCCTGGGCATTCGCTCAACGTGGTCATCAAGTCACGATTTACGACCAGTCAGCGCCACTCTCAGGAGGTTCTGGCAATCCACTGGCTTTGCTCAATCCCAAACTCTGTCCGGTTGAGCAAAGTGCTGAACATCTGATGACATTGGCCTGGCAACATGCCTTAAATCATTACCAAAAATTTAAAGCTTTCCGCCCGATTCAGGTCAATCAGCTTGCCTTAAAAAATCCTGAACAGCTTTTAGGATTGGCAGATGAATATCCTGAAGAAATTCTTGCTGTACAAGATACAGAGTCGCAAGAGCTTCAAACTGCATTTCCAAGTTTAAAATTACTAGAAGCTGGCGCGGTTTCTCCTCATCAATTGCGTGATGAAATTCTACAGAATGTAAATATCCGATATAAACAGGCCAAAATTAGCCATATTGAAGCGGCTACAAAACCTCAGCTATTTTCAGATGAACAGGATCTAGGTGAATTTGATCATGTCATTGTCTGTACTGCGCGAGAAACAGCACAATTCTTTGCAGATTATCCAGCTCTGAAACCGATTCGCGGACAGGTCAGCTGGATGAATAATCAAGCCCAGCCTTTAAGTCAAAATATTGCCTATAGTTACGGCGGTTATTGTATGCAACTGGATGCTGAACATCTGATCTTGGGCGCTTCTTTCTATCCAGGTCGAGATGATATCGAAGTGTTAGCAGAAGACCATGTACACAACTACGAATTGATCCACAGTGTATTCCCAGAATATGCACAGTCATTAGCTTCTACCGATACCTGGCAAGGCCGTGCATCGGTACGCGCGCAAAGTCAGGATTATTTCCCTTTGCTCGGTAAAATGAAAGCGGATGAGGAAATTTACAGCTTTGCCGGTCTCGGTTCTAAAGGCTTTCTGTTTGCGCCGCTCTGCAGTGAAATTCTGGCAGCCCAGATTCTCGGTGAAGCCTGTCCGGTGCCATCCAGTTTAGTAAAAAAACTCAGTGTGACTCGTTTTCAAAAGAAAGTGAAAATGAAGAAACCGTATTTTAAACTACAAATTTAATTACTATTTTGAATGAATCCCCCTAAATCCCCCTTTAAAAAAGGGGGGACTTTTCTCTACTTTTATGAATAAATAGAATAGATGTAGCTCCTCCCTTTAGAAAAGGGAGGTTGGGAGGCATTAAATCTCACCCATTAAAAAAGCGCCTTGCGGCGCTTTTTTTGACAGAATGCTTATACACCCTGTTCAAGCGGTAAGCCTGCATCACGGGCAGCACGAGTACCACCCATCAGAATGACATATTCACGTGAGCTGTCAAAACCCTCTAGTTTTTCCGCAGCACGTGGAGCTTTACTGCCCCCACCACACAAGATGTAAATGGGTTGATCCGCTGACACCTGAGTTAGGCTTTCTGCTGAAAGATCGTTAATGGGCTGATTCACCGCCCCTTTCACGTGTGCTTCAGCAAAAGCACTTGAATCGCGTACATCCCAGATAATTGCATTTTCTGGGAACTCAAATGTTGTAATTTCTTGTTTACGGATCATTGCGCACTCCTTTGATGTAAACAACACTTGGCAAATGAAGAAAACATCCCTAGCATCTCAGATATTCTTTCCCTTTGTAAAGGTCTAAACTATGCCTTCTTTCGATATTGTTTCTGAATTAGAAATTTTTGAAGTAAATCATGCAGTTCAAAACACCCAAAAAGAAATCGCGACCCGCTTTGATTTCCGTGGTCAGGACGTTTCTATTGAACTGAATGAAAAAAACAAGGAAATCAAAATCTCGACTGAAAGTGATTTCCAGTGTGAACAAGTCTATAGCATGCTGGAAAGTCATTTCTTTAAACGCAAAGTCGATATTCAGGCGCTTGACCCACAAAAAATGACAGCTTCTGGCAAAAATGTGATTCAGGTGATCAAGCTTAAAGATGGTCTTGACTCAGATACCGCAAAAAAAATTAATAAAGCCATTAAAGAAAGTGGGATTAAGGCGCAATCTTCTATTCAGGGCGACAAGATTCGTGTGACTGATAAAAAACGCGATACATTGCAGCAAGTAATGGCATTCTTGAAAGAACAGCAATTTGGTTTGCCTTTACAGTTCAATAACTTTAAAGATTAAGACAGCAACGTCTGTAGAAGGAATTATGGCAAAGAACAACCGATTAGCCAGATTAGTCAAAGCCACTGCACGATTACCGCAAGGCATTCGTACTGCTTTGTTAAGTAAAACTTTTGGCCGGGTGGTCCCGATGGTCGGCTCTGCCAAGATTCGTTATGAGGAAATGAGTGCGTCCAAAGTGGTAGTAAGTATGGCCAATCATAAAGCCATGCAGAACCATATCGGACAAATCCATGCATGTGCAATGGCCCTGCTGGCAGAAACAGCGACCGGCTTTGTGACGGCAATGAATGTTCCGGATACAGCAATTGTACTGATCAAAAGCTTAAAGGTTGATTTTAAGCGCCCGACACGCGGTGCCATGACTGCTGTTGCTACGCTCACGTCGGAGCAGCAAGCCCTGATGCAAAACTCGGATAAAGGTGAAACCCTGGTTCAGGTCACCGTTACGGATGAATCAGGTGAAGCCCCCATTCAATGTGAAATGCTCTGGGCTTGGATTGCCAAGAGCCAGCTCAAGAAATCATAATTTCTTCTTTTAGACAAAAAAATCCCAGACATTAAATCTGGGATTTTTTATTTCAAGTCATCATTGTGCTGTTTGCGATTCTAAAAGCTTCTGTTTCGCTTCTTCTGGAATCAGACGTTTGTTGCCTTTGACATCTACAGCAACAAAGGTAAACACACCTTCAGTTACCCGAATTGGGGGGCGTGAATCATCATGGCTATCCCAAACCTCGATTTCCATCTGGATAGATGTCTTGCCAACTTTGAGAATTTTGGTATAACAACTAATCACGTCTCCGACTTTTACCGGTACCAGAAAAGTCATCTGGTTAATCGAAATCGTGGCACAACGTCCCTTTGAAAATCGTTCTGCGTGAATCGCGCCTGCCAAGTCCATTTGTGAAACGATCCAGCCACCAAAGACATCACCACTCCAGTTGGTATCTGCAGGCATTGCGATCGTCTGTAGGGAAAGAATCCCCTCTGGTCTTACTTGAGAATCTGACACTTTCACTCCAGGCATTTGAATTAGGGTTGGGTATTTAACTGCTGATCAAGCCATTTTTGCAGCTCGCTTGACCGTAATGCACCGCTTATTCTAGCAATTTCGTTGCTTTTATTCATCAACACCAGCGTCGGAATACTGCGAACATTAAATGCCGAACTTAAGCGAGGATTCGCTTCTGTATCAATTTTTGCAAAAACCACATTTGGATATTGCTGGGCGACAGTCGCAAAATGCGGTGCCATCATTTTACAGGGACCACACCATTCTGCCCAGAGATCAATCAGGATTGGCAAGTCACTATGCGTGACAAACTGGCTGAAATTCTGCTCATTCAGCTCAATTGGTACCAGTGGAATCAGGGCTTGATGACATTGACCACAAGCAGGGTTGGCAGTGAGTTTATCTTCAGGGACACGGTTTTTGGCCAGACATTCCGGACATACAATAATCATCTAGCGCACTCCAATATGTTGATGTAAGAATTCTAATTGGGTCGAAACTGCTTTTTCAAACCATTCCCCATGATAAATATCAAAATGCCGGATATTCCACTCATGATATTGCACAAATGGTGCAATATTGGTCGCAGCTTCACGACTGGATTCAATGGGAATCAGACTATCCAGTTTTGCCGCAATAAACAGGACTGGAATGTTAATCTTTCTGACTTCCTGAATCGGTCGATAGCGCATCAGTTTAAAGAATGCCCGTGCAGGAATATGACCACTCCAGTAATAATCCGGATTGACAATCGACAGATAACCTTCATAACTGTCCTGTGTCGGCATAAAACATAGCTCATGCGGATCAACTACAGGTAAGGTTTTTGGTGCCATACCAACCTTGGCCCCCATATAATCCTGACTGGAAACTTTAAGCGCCTTGGGGAGTTGCTGTAAAGGATATAGTTGGGCACTTTCAGCCCCATCGACAAAAGGCACCTGTACCATCGCCGCCTGAATATTTTTCAGCTCTGCTGCAAGTGTCAATACATGCCCACCACTTAAGGCCGTACCCCAGAGCACGATCCGTTTACTGTCAATCGATTTGCGTTCCTGAATATGTCTGATCATGGTTCGCCAGTCATCGAGCTGGGCATTGATCGACACCAGTTCACGTGGACGCCCAGTGCTGCCGCCCCAATAGCGATAGTCAAATAAAACCACCGCATAGCCGGCACTGGCAAAACGCTGGGCATATTGCACCAGTTTAAATTGACGTAAGGCAGCCAGACCATGAGCCATCAGGATTACGGCCGGTTTTTCTATATTTTTAGGCCGATAAAAATCTGCAGCAATCACTTCCTGACCGCTTTTGACATACAGTGGTTCAACTGTATAAGCCTGCATACGCGCTCCATTGCGTTATCTTATGGTTATCATCATTTATAAAAATTTCAGAACAGGTTCAGCATGTTTTCAGCTTAATGCTATCATAAAGCATATCGATATAAATGAAATGATGGAGTGGCGTCATGAGCGAAAATGTAGGTTTTGCTGGTCAAATTGGTCCAGAACACGTAACTCAAGTGGTTGAGAAAGGTTTTAAATCGATTATCAACAACCGTCCGGACATGGAAGGTGGTTCCGAGCAGCCAACCAGTGCACAAATCGAGGAAGCTGCACGCAATGCCGGTCTGGATTATGTATTCCAACCAGTAGTAGCCGGTCAGATTACGGAGCTTGATGTACGCACTTTTGCCAATCATTATAATGAGTTACCAAAACCGATCTTGATGTTCTGTCGTACTGGAAACCGCTCGAATAATTTATATCAGCTGGCAAAACAGATGGACCTGCTGGATGACTAAGTCGTTTTGGAAAGGTGTGGTACTGGTAACCTGTTTTAGCTGTATTACACCTGTTTTTGCTGCAAATGATCTTAGCCGTGCGCTGACCTCTATGGTGAGTGTCACGGGTCAAATGACACCAAGCAAGTTTCAGCAATTGATTCAGCAAGGTTTCAAATCTGTGATTGTCAATCGGCCGGATCAGGAAACTGGCAATAATGTCACGGTGAGTCAATTACGCTCTATTGCGGAAAAATCTCAAGTGAGTGTGATTTATCAACCTGTAGTGAGTGGCCAAATTTCTCAAGCCAATATTGAAGAGTTTGCTCGATATTATAATGAGTTGCCAAAGCCGATTTTGATGGTCTGCCGTAGTGGCACTCGTTCAGCCGCTTTGTTCAATCAGGCGAAATCTCAAGGATTGATTCATGAATAAAATTTTGGTCGTGTTATGTCTGAGCTTGAACTTTTTCGGTTGTAGTTCAATGAATTTGAAGCCGACTGTGGGTGTGAGTGTAGGGACGTCGATTTAAGTTTTTAAATTTCAACCCCCATAAAAAACAGCGCCGAAGCGCTGTTTTTTCGTCAGATAAGATTATTAGTTGACACATGTTGTATATGGACTTACGCGGTTAGGTGCATAACTTCCATCAGCAGCATAATCACTACTTAAACTTGGCAATGTTAATGTTGTATAGCCTCTAGTTGGTGTTTGTGCAAGTGTAGTTTTCGCTCCTACTTCTACTGCGATCCAATGAGCATTTGCTTTTGGATATTCAATGATGAAGTCAAACCGACCAGTACTATCTGTACGATAGGTCGTGGTATATGGGTGAGTCGTACTATTATTTGCTGTACCACCTAAGAAACGAACCACACGTAATGCCTGACCATTAGCCATCCAAGTTGTTGTTGTTGGATCCACCGTACATGTCGTTGCTGAGTTTGTATCTTGAACTTGTGCAGGTATTGTACCTACTAATGGATAATAATAATCACCTGGTTTAATCCAACCTTTTAGATTCGTAAATGGATAAACCGCATCTAGTTCTTTAACTTTTAAGGTAATAGGATTGCCATCCACATCGACACCAGGTTGCTCAACTATTTTCCATGCATCTTTCTGAATTTCATATTTCCATTCACCTAAAACATAAGAAGTTGGACGAATATCTAAAACCACATCCTGATTTGCCACTGGCTTCCCATCAACATCAACCAGCTGAACAGAACCTTCTTTTTGATAATAAATACCGTTACCTGTTGATGTAAGCTCTGTTGGATTAAAATTAACCGCAATAGAACCAATCGTTACTGGCACTTCGGAATTTACCACATCAATCACATGCGGTACACGTCGCTCTGTATTCTGCGTATCTTTAACTACAGCTTCTACACGTAAATCAGCAGCAACGAAGTCATAGGTTGGATTACGTAAACTTTCATCAATTACAATTGAAAATTTTGCCCAACCATTCTCATCACTTTCAATAGTAGATGCGCCATGAATATATGCACCATTTTGATTATATTGAGGAATTGTTAATGTAACTGCTTTACCAGCTTGACTTGAACCATCTAAGTCTACTACCAATACTGATACTTCGAAAGAATCACCACGGACATTTAACTTATCTTTAGATACTTTAATTTTTAAGTCCAATTCTGGCGCTAAAACTGTTGGTGAGTGCACTTGAATACTGCCAGGTAGACTTACTGAAGCACCTGTTGCAGTGGTATGGGTTGCCGTTAATTCGATTGGTAGAACTGGTAATACTAATGTACCTTGTAGTGATTTCATCGATACTTCAAATACAGCTTCACCAAATTGATTAGTAATGAGCTGTGAAGCCCCTTTAATACTAGTCGCATTTCGCGGATCAGCAATAGCTAAGCTAACTTTTTCATTCGCAACACCGCCTTGATTCTTATCAAGAAGTTTAACCGTCACAAATGCACTATCACCTGCTGAACTTAATGACACACGACTACTATCAATAGTTAAGTGATAAGGATTACTAATATCTTGAACAGCAAAATTTAGCTTCGTCTGAATTTCATTACCGCGTGGATCACGGATAGTTCCTGTTACTACAATAGATTCTAAAGCAGCAGATGTAATACCTTGTGGAATAATTAAGTCAATTGGCACTGAACCATTTCCTTGTATTACCACTCCGTCAGCACTCAGCTTAATACCTGCAGCTATCGCTTCTGGATTCAGAGTCAATCGCATTGGTGTACCAGCTGCAGTATTAATCCCCATTTCATCTTTAACAGCTGCATACACTTTAACTGTTTGCCCAGCTGTCACTGTTTTTACATCTGATGTTAAACGCGGATTTAAAGCATTTGCTGGAGCGGTGATACTAATTACACTTGTTTGCTGTAAACGATCGCCATTATTTAAGTTCGTACCAACTACGGCAAAGACAATACCATTTTTGATCAAACTAGCATCATAAACGCCCTCGGCTACGGTCACGGTAAATTCAGCTTCACCATCACTATTCGTTTGAGTTGGTATATTGCTTAATGACACACGACTAGAAGTGAGACTAGATAAAGCAATTGCAATTGGTGTATTTGGAATAGGATTACCCTTTTCATCAACTGCTGTAATTTTGACGCGAGTCTCACCACCGAGAACAGAAATTGTATCTAATGGGTCACCATCAACTGTCGTAAAGACAAGATCTGCTAAGTCTGGTAAAACCACAGTGGCTTTCTCTAATTCAACTTTACGAACTAACGTGTATGCAGAACCATCAGCACGTCGTGCAGTCGCAGTAAATTCCAAATCATTTGCAGCTAGATTCTCAATTTCAGCTTGATTTTGAGGATTAATCGTTACTTCAAATATTGCAAGACCATTACTGTCTGTCATGACTTGAGATGGTGAAGCAAAACTTACACCACTTCTTAAAGCAGCTTCATTTAACCCAAGTGAAACGACTTGGTTTGCAAAAGCCTTACCTTGTGTATCTTTCGCATTAATTGTCACCTGAATCGTCTTAGGTGTATTCACACCCAATGTAACAACATAATCAGATGCATCTAAGGTAAAGTAATCTAGAATCTGCCCGGCATTTGGTGATTTAAAGTTCAAGGTTTGAACAGCAGCTTTACCATTGCTGGTTGTCGCCGTGATACGAACACCTGGACTTACCAACTTAATCTGCTCTTGAGTACCTGCAACTTTATATTCAAACTCAAAATAAGCGTAACCATTGGCATCAGTAAGCTTAGTTGCTTCACCTGTTAAAGTGAATTGTGCTGTTTTTAACTGCTCTAGGGTTAAATCCGGTGTATTAATCGTAACTTTTGCACCCTGTAAAGCACCCTTATCAGCAGATAACGCTTTTACTGGTACAATAATTTTTTGATCTTTTGAATAATCAAATGCTTGCAGAATTGGATCAATTAAAACCTCTGCAGGTGTAGATTCAACATCAGGAGCTCTTAAATCAATACGGCGAGAAGCTTCATAATTCGAACCATCAGCACGTTTAGCTGTTAATGTAACCTGTAAATCACCTGACTCAAGGTCGCTAATCAAGTTTTGAACTTCGCCCTTATTACGTGGCAATGCCTTAAAGGTGAAGGTCACATAACCATCAGCATCAGTTTTTTGTGCAAAGGTTTGCGCACCAATGTTCGCACCTGTTGGATCAAGTAAATAAATACCATTCTTATGCGCTTGTTCATTATAGCTGATCGTTACATCTTGATTAGCAAGTGCTGTACCACCCACATTTATTGCACGTACCTTAACTGTAATATCAGTTTGTACGTTTTCTTCGATCGCAGCATAACCATCTGTATCAATAGAGATATAATCTAAAGCTTCTGAAGTCAAAGACTCTCTAAAGTTCAATTTTGCTGTCTGCGTTTTTCCGTTTGCAGTTGCTGTTACAGTCACACCATTTAAGATATCACGCTGTACTGTGGTATTTGCATATTGATATTCAAATACAAACGTTGCATAACCATCATCACCTGTAAACTGTTCAGCGGCACCATTTAAGCTAAAGTTCAACTGTGCTAACTTATTTTGAACATCCGTGGTGATCGCAACTTTTTCATTTTTAAGCGTACCACCATCGACATCTAATGCTTTTACGCGTACTTGAATCTTATGACTTTGAGTATAGTCAAATGAGTTTAATACTGGATCAATGACTAAAGTCTCAACTTTAGATTCAACTTGCTCTTCAGCTTGTACTAATTCAACTTTACGTTGAGCTTGACGAACAGATCCATCAGCAACTGCAGATAAGGCTTTCACTGTTACGCCATTTGCCAATAATGCTTCTAATTCCTGTTGGTTCTTTGGGTGCACACTGAATTCAAATTTTGCATAACCTTCTGCATCAGTTGCTACTGACGAAGCTGTAAGAAGATTAATACCATTTTCATTGGTTAATTCAATCTGAACATTTTGATTCGCCAAAACTGAACCATCAGTACTTTTTGCAAGCACAGACAACGCAACTTTAGTTTCTACATCCGTATCAATGACAGCTTTACCAATCATATCAATGACAAGAAAATCAAGCGTATTAGTTTGAGTTTCCGCAAAGTTAATAACCGTGCGTTGCTCTTTACCATTTGCAGTCGCCAATAACGCTACACCTTTCAATGCAAGGTTTTTTTGCTCTGTAGATTGTGCATCGTAGTTATAGCTAAATTCGAAGACAGCATAGCCTTGATCATCGGTATATTGCTCAGCAGCACCATTTAAACTCAAATTAAGTTTCGCTAATTCTGTACTTGAGATGTTTTCAGGACGCAATGTAATTTTTTCATTACGTAATGCGCTACCATCTTCACCAATCGCCTTCACTCGTACCGCAATGGTGTGATTTTTACTGTAATCATAAACACTAATTGGATCAATGATCAGATAATCGACTTCACTTGGTGCTTCTGCTTCTGACTTATAAAGTTCAACTTTTCTTGATACTTTGTATGCAGAACCATCTACACGCTGTGCAGATAAACGAACATTCAAACCAGATGCAAGCAATGCATCTAATTCAGATGCATTTTCTGGTGCAATGTTGACTTTAAATGTGGCTTGTCCTTGTGCATTGGTCACAACTTCTGTCGCAGAATTAAATGAAATACCACTATTGGTTTCTGTTTCATTCAATTCAATTTTCACAGTCTGGTCTTTTAATGTCTGACCATTTGTTGCCAATGCAGTTGCTGTAATCATCACTTCTGTTGGTTGATCGGTTGAGATAACTGCACGCCCACCTGTAGATACCACTAAATAATCAAGATTGATTTCTTGTTCATTTGCAGGTGCTTTAAAGTTAATAATCGTATTATTCGTCTTTCCATTGGCAGTTGCTGTAATTTCAAAACCATTTAGCAGTTTCTTTTGTGCAGGAGACTGTGCATTGTATTTATAGTCAAATGTGAATGTCACGTAACCATAATCATCAGTCAGTTTCGTCGCATCACCGACTAGACTTATATTTAAGTCCGCTAATTCTTGCGCACTAAAGACCGTTGTTAAGCTGACTTTTTCATTACGCAAAGATTGACCTGCTTGACCAATCGCCTTGACTCGCACTTGAATTGTTTGATCTTGCGTATAGTCATATGCAGCTTGCAACGGATCAATTAATAGTGAAGAGACTTGTGAAGCTTGCTCTTGCTCAATAAGCTTAATTGTTCTTAGCGTTGTATATTCAGAACCATCTTTTGCAGTTGCTTTAACAGCGACTGTTACACCACTCGCAAGCAATGCATTCAGTTCATCTTTATTTTTTGGTTTCGCATTTAAAACGAACTCAGCATTACCTAATGCATCTGTAACTAGGTTGTTAGAGGTTGCATACGTTACGCCATTTGAAACTGCAGTATTATCAATACCAATACTAATACGTTGGTTAGCTAAAACCTTACCATCTGTACCCATTGCCTTGACACGGATCTTGATCGGTGTATCTGTAGTGGTCGAAATTAAGGCTTGTCCATCTGTATCAACAGTAAAGAAACTTAAGTCAATACTATCGCTCGGAGCCTTAAAGTTAAGGCGAATATTGCTGACCTTACCATTCGACAAAGCATTGAAATTAAGACCTTTTTTCGCCAGCTCTTCTTGTTTAGGCGTTTCGTTATACTGGTAACTAAGTTTAAACGTTGCATAACCTAATGCATCAGTGATTTGTTCTGCTTGGGTCGTAAAACTTAAGCCTAACTGCTGCATCTGCTGATTAGTTAGGGCAGATTTTAATTGAATTTTTTCTTTTGCTAATGGGCTTCCATTGACATCTAATGCTTTTACACGAACGGTAATTTCTTGATTTTGCGTATAGTCAAAACGGGTTAAGATTGGATCTACCATAAGGTAATCCACTTGACTCGTTCCAGTGTCAATAATCGAGTTTGAAACTAAATCAATTTTACGAGTAACTGAATGCTTAGAACCATCATTACGATAAGACACTACTGCAACAGTTAGGCCTTTTTCAATTAAGGTATTTAATTCAGTTAAATTACGTGCTGCAACTTTTAATTTAAATTCAACTTTACCTTGTGCATCTGATACAAGCTTAGTTGCTGTGGCATATGAAACACCATTTGAAATCGCAGTTTCATCAATACCAATAGCTAATTCTTGATTTGCAAGAACTGCACCATCAACACCAAAGGCTTGCGTACGCACTACAATTTCAGTTTGTTGATTAAGTGCAATTTGAGCTAAACCATCAGTATCTAAAGTAAAGTAATCAAGGCTGACTTTGTCACTGACACTCTTTGTATTGAAGTTAACTTTAATTGTTTGAGTCTTTTGATTAGATAATGCCGTGGATGTAAAAGTAATCCCTTGCTTAGCCAACGCTTGCTGTTCTGCAGATTTATTATATTGATACTTATAAACAAACGTTGCATAACCATCTACATCTGTTAAAACTTCAGCAGCTGTACTTAAACTTAGACTCAACTTATTCAGCTGATCATCTGAAAGTAAAGATTTAATTGATACTTTTTCATTTTTAAGAGGGCCACCTTTTTCACCAATTGCTTTTACTTTAATCGTAATGTCTTGATTCTTAGTAGGATCAAAGTTTTCATTGATTGGGTCAATTAAGAGATACTTAACTGCTTCAGTTGCAACAGCCTTATCTTCAACAACAATTTTAATATTATTGCTAATACCGTTATCTGTTGTAAACGTCGCTGTGATCCCTGAAGCCTTTAATGCTTCTACAGCTGCTGCTGTTTGCGATGCTGGTGTTTTAATTCTGAAAGTGACATAACCCTCTGCGCCGACAGACTGACTTTCATTTAAATCAAAGTTAACACCATCACTACTGCCTTCTAACTTAACAGCATTCGCTACAGCTTCGCTATTCAAGGTAAGTTTGATTTTACCTTTTTTCGCAGCATGACCATTGTTCGCAATCGCTTTTACCTTAATTTCAACACTATCAGACATTGCATTGATTTTATAAGATGAAGCGATTTCTAAACGTTGAATAGCTTCTTGATCGGTTGCACTATCATCTGCAGTAATAACATCAACAGTAATGGTCGCGAATTTCTCAGGGTTCTCTAAGAAAGTTGCTTTAAGTTCAATTCCTTCATCTTTCAAAGCAAGTGGTGTATCAGAATTACTTTTTAGGATAAATTCCGCATAACCTTGTGCATTTGTAATGGCTTCAGTTTTATCCAAGGTCACACCACGACCTGATTGATTGGTCTCCAGGCGAACTTTTTTACCTGCTAAATCTTGTTTATTGGAATTTTTGGCATATACACGAATACGTGCTTCGCCATTTTTTGCAGCAATCGGTGCATCAGGCTTAATAATTTCAAGTTTATCGACAATTGTTGCAATATCTTTAAATGTTAGAGACGTAGTTGCTTGCTTTTCTGCACGATGCTCATCAATGAGTTTAAAGTTTAGTGTTTTAGAGGTATCTACAAGCTGTTGAATTTGTGCCGCAGTTAAATTTTTATTTGCTACAAGTTTAAAATTTGCTTTACCTTCACTATCTGTCTGTACAGATGATCCGTTGCTAATTACAAGCAACCCTTGTAACTCAGCAGGTAAAGACAATTCAACGGTTTGTCCTGGCTTAGAACCACCTTTTGGATCAGTCACTTGGACAAAAAATTCAGCTGCCCCATTTGGTAAGTCAATCGTAAGGCCTTGTGGCACATCTAGAGTATAATCACTAACAATTACACTAGATTTTTTAATATTAAGGGTATATACCTGTTTAACTTGTGTGCCATCTACAGTTGCAGTTAATTGCACCTTACCTGATTCAATATTAATCGAAGGAATTTTAAGCTCAAAAATAGCGATGCCATCTTCAGCTGTAGCAACTAAGGAACTTTTGCTTGTTACGCCTAACTTATCTGAATCATTAATCGCTAATCGTACATTTTTGCTAGAAATTCCACCTTTATCCGCATTTAATACTTGAACTGCAATTTGGATTGTAGAATTATCTACAACTTGGACGGTACTTTGGCCATTTTGATCTTGTAAAGCAATATTTAAACTTTCAGGAATTTGCGCTGTATTATTTGTGGATTCATTTCCTGTTTCACTAGATCCGCCTGAACCTGACTGATTGTTATTTCCCTGATCATAATATCCATCACTACCGCCCCCCCCACAAGCAACCAAAGAAATTGACGTTGCTAAAACTGTTGTATTTACCCCTAGTTTTTTTAAATTTATAAACAAACTCATGATTATTCCCGCTAGATATAATAGTTAAGCAGCCATAAAAAAATAGCTTTTGGCTTTTAAACAAAATTTACTCAAATTAGCAAAAATAAGCAATCTAGTTACATAATTTACATCAGAAACATTGTAAATCTTACATATAAATATTTAGTTTTTGAGACTTGGGAGGCAGTTTATGCACGACCTCATCATCATTGGCGCAGGCACTGCAGGAATCAGTGCTTATAATAAAGCCATTAAACACACCCAGAATATTTTAATTATTAATGATGGCCCATGGGATACCACCTGTGCACGTGTGGGCTGTATGCCAAGTAAACTGCTGATCTCATCTGCAAATCGTATGCATGACATTCAATCCGCAAACAACCTCGCTTTACAATATGATGCTGTAGTAGATACTTCTGGTGTCATGCAACGTGTGCATATCCTTAGAGAACGTTTCATTCGCGCAACCTTAAAAGGCGTAGATCAATGGGAAACTTCACATAAAGTTTCTGGGCATGCAAAGTTTATTGATGCGCATACAGTTGAAGTCAATGGACAATCTTATCAGGCCAAAAGCTTTATTGTTGCTGTAGGCTCACGCCCCAATATTGATGAAACTCTAAAGCAAAAATTAAAAGACAAATTCATCACTTCCAATGAAATATTTGAATTTTCCCAATTACCTAAGTCTTTAGCAGTGATCGGGAGTGGCATCATTGCAATTGAATTAGCTCAAGCCATGCAACGCCTGGGTGTACAAACCACAATGTTTGCGCGTAGTCAAAAAGTAGGTGCTTTAACTAGCCCAATCTTACAAAAACTGGCGCAAGAGCAATTCAGCAAAGAGCTCAATATCAAATTTAAAACCTTACCAGATGAGATTGAGATCCAAGCTGATAAAATAAAGATTAACTTTACAGAAAATGATCAGACTAAGAGTATTGAAGTTGAATATGTCTTAGGTGCTACAGGTCGGCAAAGCAATATAGATCGTTTAGGTCTAGATCAACTCAATTCAATATTCAAGGACATCAAAAACCTTCCTATCGATAAAGAAACCAAACAACTTGCAAACCTACCTATATTTATAGTCGGTGATGCCGCACCTGATGCGCCGATTCAACATGAAGCCGCGCATGCGGGTAAACAGGCAGTTTATAACTGTTTAAATTATCCGGATGTAAAGCCTATTCCTGCCTTAATCCCATTGGCGATTGTATTTTGTCATCCTGAAATGGCGATTGTCGGAAAAAGTTTTAAACAGCTGGAAGATCAACACATCGAATTTATTCGGGGATTCGTCTCTTATGAAAATCAAGGACGTGCACTGGTTCTGGCAGAAAACTCAGGTGGAATAGAAGTTTATATTGCTAAAAAATCAGGTAAATTACTTGGTGCAGAACTCTTTTGCTCCCAAGCAGAACATCTGGCCCATTTACTGGCCTGGATGATTGATGCTGACCAGGATATTTATCAGATCTTAAAGAAACCTTTTTATCATCCAACTTTGGAAGAAGGACTCAGAACTGCATTTAAACATGCTCGACGTCAATTGGATGCATTGCTATAAAGGAACTATAAACCTATTACGCTTTAAAATTGGTTCTTGCTCTAGTCTAATATTGAGCAATGTTGATGTTAAATTTATATATGACATATATAAGACAATTATTCCGCGCATAAAAAAATCCCCCTCTGCCTTGGCGGAGGGGGATTTCGAATAATGAGCTGGCGATGACTTACTCTCACATGGGTAACCCCACACTACCATCAGCGCTAAGAGGTTTCACTTCTGAGTTCGGGAAGGGATCAGGTGGTTCACTCTTGCTATGGTCGCCAGCACAACTGTTTATGGACTTGTTCGGGTCTTATTTACGCTGTTTATTTCGTATGCCTTACTTCGTACCAAATAGAATTCATTAACAGGTTTTATTTGAGTTGAATATTGTCATACTAACGAGCTTATGAATCAAGCTGTTTTGCTTAATATCGAATCAATCGATCCTCACTTCTTTCGAAGTTCGTACAACAACTGTTTGGGTGTTGTATAGTCAAGCCTCACGAGCAATTAGTATTGGTCAGCTTCACATATCACTATGCTTCCACATCCAACCTATCAACGTCGTAGTCTTCAACGGCTCTTTAGGAGACATAAAGTCTCGGGGAAATCTTATCTTGAGGTAGGCTTCCCGCTTAGATGCT
>NZ_MJIQ01000056.1:0-42209 GCF_001878775.1 Acinetobacter sp. AR2-3 | reverse complement strand
GCTTAACTGACTGGCATTACCCATTCAGGGTGCTTTTTTATTGTAGTAAAAATTAGCCCGCAGCAGCGTCAACTACTGGAATCTTACCAATTTTTGCTTGCCAGATTTTAGGTGCAGTCGCGTGAATAGAAGTACCATTCACATCAACCGCTACAGATACCGGCATATCTTTTACCACAAACTTGTAAATTGCTTCCATACCCAGGTCAGCAAAAGCAACCACTTCAGCTTCCCGTATGGCTTTAGATACTAGGTAAGCAGCACCACCGACAGCCATCAGGTAAGTTGCCTGGTTGTCTTTAATGGCTTCAACGGCAGCAGGACCACGGTCCGCTTTACCGATCATGCCGAACATGCCAGTTGCTTCAAGAACTTGACGCGTAAATTTATCCATACGCGTAGCCGTTGTTGGGCCAGCAGGGCCTACAACTTCGTCGCCGACTGGATCAACAGGGCCAACGTAGTAGATAAACTTGCCTTTCAAGTCAACAGGAAGTTCTTCACCATTGTTCAGCATGTCGACCATACGTTTATGCGCAGCGTCACGGCCAGTGTAAATTGTACCGTTAAGAAGAAGTGTATCGCCTGGTTTCCAGCTATTCATTTCTTCTTGGGTAATCGTGTCGAGGTCAACACGTTTAGAAGATGAAGAATCCCAAGTCACAGCAGGGTAGTCTTCAAGTTTAGGTGCTTGAATGTGTGCAACACCCGTACCATCAAGGGTGAAGTGTGCATGACGAGTCGCAGCACAGTTCGGGATCATACCGACTGGTTTGCCCGCAGCATGACATGGGTAATCTTTGATCTTAATGTCTAGAACAGTGGTTAAACCGCCAAGACCTTGTGCACCAATACCCAAAGCATTTACTTTTTCGAAGATTTCGATACGAAGCTCTTCCATTTTGCTTTGTGGACCACGACGAAGCAATTCGTCCATGTTGATCTCTTCCATCAATGCTTCTTTGGCAAGCATCATGGCTTTTTCAGCAGTACCACCAATACCGATCCCCAGCATACCTGGTGGACACCAGCCTGCACCCATGGTCGGAACAGTTTTCAGTACCCAATCCACGATTGAATCAGACGGGTTTAACATCGCCAGTTTAGATTTGTTTTCTGAACCGCCACCTTTGGCTGCCACAGTGATATCTACTTTATTACCAGGCACAAGCTTGTGGTAAATCACGGCAGGGGTGTTGTCCTTGGTGTTCTTACGACCAAATGCAGGATCTGCCAGAACTGATGCACGAAGCACGTTCGAGTTTTCTAAATAACCCTGACGTACACCTTCATTGATTGCATCATCCAGGCTCATGGTTAAATCGAATTTAACGTCCATGCCCACTTCAACAAATACGTTGACGATACCGGTATCTTGACAGATTGGGCGGTGGCCTTCTGCACACATGCGTGAGTTAATTAAGATTTGTGCGATCGCATCTTTAGCAGCTTTGTTCTCTTCACGATCATACGCACGGCTCATCGCTTGGATAAAGTCTTGTGGGTGATAGTAAGAAATGAACTGAAGCGCATCTTTAACTGATGTGATCAAGTCATCTTGCTTGATAATAGTTGTCATACAAATATCTCTTGAGCGGGCTGATAGCTAGCGGGCTAAATTATAAGACAAAAGAATCGGGTTGTGGGCATTTTGGGCGAGCATTGGCCGAAAGTTTATAGTTTAAGCAATCGGATTAGGGGCTTTAGCTATTCAATGGGTCAAATATGACAGCAAGTTGTCATATTCGGTGTCATATTTCAGATAAAAAATATGCATAATTTTGATGATTTTTTTTAAGTGATTGAATTTAATTATTTATTTAAAAATTAACAAAAAATCAGATTGTCATATAACTGTCATAAAACTTTTACATAATGCAGCTATTGAAACGGGAGATCCTAACAATGGTTACAGGTATTTTGATGGCGGCTGGTTTTTGTGTATATATCGCTGCAACTTGGATGTATGGCCAGAAAGAAGAGCAAGCCTAAGCTTATCTTCTTTCTCCTATTTTAAAACCTCAAAGAATTAAGCTATCTTCAAATCTTCAAATCTTCAAATCTTCAAATCTTCAAATCTTCAAATCTTCAAATCTTCAAATCTTCAGATCCAGTTCATCAAACTATAAAAACATTTGAAAACTCAAATTTAAAAAGTATCTTTCCTATAGCTTACTCAAGCCATGTTGACCATTTACATTTTTAACCCAGAAAAACTCAAAGCCTGAAAACCCTTACACATGCGGCATTTTTTATTGCTTAGACTGTTTCTCTCAACTTCTAGAAACAGGCAAGTAGAATGAACAATTTTAATGCAAGTGATATTAAAGAACATGCTTCAGTCATTGCTTCATGTGGTACTCAAGTCGGGAAAGTAGACCATTTAGAAGGTCAGGATTCAATTAAATTAACAAGAAGTGATGATGAAAATAATGAGCATCATCTGATTCCCTTGAGTTGGGTAAGCGAAATCAAAGACGATAGTGTGGTGCTCAATAAAACGGCGGAAGACGTGCATAAAGAGTGGACCACCTTATAAAAAATTAAAGTCAGTGGACTGAAAAGCAGGGCTGCCTCAGCTCAATTTTTTATGTCACAGACTTTATGGGTAATCGTTGAAAATGCCAGTTCGAAAGACTGGCATTTTTATTGTGTATTAAAACGAGATAATGATCGCGTGCTGAATTTATTGAAGCTATGAGTGTTTTTTTATAAAAAAACCACCTGATTTTTCAATCAGATGGTTTGGAAAACTTAAATTCAAGAAGTATTAAGCTTCTTGCTGCTCGGCCTGAATCGCGGTTAAGGCAATGGTAAACACGATGTCATCGACCAAGGCACCACGCGACAGGTCATTGACCGGCTTATTCAAGCCTTGCAGCATTGGTCCAACACTGACTACATTGGCAGCACGTTGTACCGCTTTATAGGTCGTGTTACCGGTATTCAGATCCGGGAAGATAAATACATTGGCACGTCCAGCCACTTGTGAATCAGGTGCCTTTTGGCGCCCCACGCTTTCCACCGATGCTGCATCATATTGTAATGGCCCATCAATCAACAGGTCAGGACGACGTTCTTTGGCAATGCGTGTAGCTTCCGCGACTTTTTCCACATCAGCGCCAGTACCCGAAGTTCCTGTCGAATAGGAAATCATGGCAATGCGTGGATCTATACCAAAGGCTTTGGCAGAATCGGCGGACTGGATTGCAATTTCGGCCAGCTGTTCTGCATCAGGGTCCGGATTGATCGCACAGTCACCATACACATAGACTTCATCTGGCAACAGCATAAAGAATACGGAAGATACCAGTGAGTAATCCGGAGCAGTCTTAATCAGCTGGAAAGCAGGACGTACCGTATTCGCCGTGGTATGCACTGCACCCGACACCAAACCGTCAACCTGATCCAGCGCCAGCATCATGGTGCCAAGTACTACTGTATCTTGCAGTTGTTCACGGGCCTGTAGTTCGTTGAGCTTGCCTTTACGCAGCTCCACCATCTTGTCGATGTAGTTTTCACGCACCAGATCCGGATCAAGAATTTCCAGATCTTCAGGCAATTCAATACCGCGAGCTTTGGCTACTTCTAGCACAGCTTCAGGTTTGGCCAACAAAATACATTGGGCAATTCCACGGGACTGACAGATCGCTGCCGCCTGTACAGTGCGCGGTTCATCACCCTCTGGCAGTACAATACGTTTTTTCGCAGCAATCGATTTCTGTACCAGTTCATGACGGAAAGCGGAAGGTGACAGACGTGGCTTATAAGAACCATTCAACATTTGATTCAGCCATTCCGGATTGATATGGCTTGAAACAAAACGTGTCACCTGATCTGCACGTTCAGTATCATCCACTGGAATTTCATTGCTGAGATTTGCCAGTTTTTGTGCGGTTTCAAACGTGCTGAGTGGCGTGTGTAGGATTGGTAAACCTTGCTTGATGGCAGTCTGACAAAACTCTAATACATGATCATTTGGCTGTTGATGTTCAGTCAGTACCAGACCGGCCAAAGGAATCCCGTTACT
Source organism: Acinetobacter sp. AR2-3 (assembly GCF_001878775.1). Taxonomy (NCBI): domain Bacteria; kingdom Pseudomonadati; phylum Pseudomonadota; class Gammaproteobacteria; order Moraxellales; family Moraxellaceae; genus Acinetobacter; species Acinetobacter sp. AR2-3. The sequence continues at coordinate 38,179 of NZ_MJIQ01000056.1, read as the reverse complement.
ACTGGCCAGACTACTTGCCAGTAATACATCAATTCGGTCGGAGGCACTAATAATTAATTCGCCAGCCACGAATTTATGCAATTCATGTTCAATATTGGCTGAAATCAGGCTACTGTGTTGCACACGGCGCTGTTTGGCTTCGCCTTCGTTGATCCAGTAGGCAGAAATATGGGCTGCCAGATCAGACATACGCGGCACACTTAAGGTTTTACTGAAAGGCACCAAGCCAATCACTGGCAATTTTTCAGAGCCAATATGCGGATGCGTCTGCCGAATGGCGGTGATAAATTCTGCGGTTTCAGCTTTAAGGCGTAAATCCGGATTCAGCGTGACAGGAATCTGCGCAGATTCTTCAGGTAGACCCTTGGTGCGCATCAACATGATACCTGCCAGACGGGTAGAGCTGGCGCCACCAAAATTACGCAGCTGATGTTCAACTTTATCTGCGGTTTGGCTTGGCTGCTGAATATTGGCATTGCTGACGACAATAACTTTGGCATCCAGTGCTTGTGCCAGTGAAGCATTCAAATCATCGGCAAAACTGTCCTGAGTATTTGGCAACAAACCTTCGACAATAATCAGGTCATGCTGTTTGGCAATTTGACGATGCAAACGTACCGCTTCTTCAAGCAATTCATCTTGTTCACCCAGATTGATCTGCTGCAAGACTTTGCTATAACGGATGGGTTCCACCGTTTCACTTTGAGAAATATGACGATACAAAGCCGTGGTGCGGTCTTCGATTTCATTCAATTCCTGAGCAAAAGGTTTCAGGAAACCAGCTTTTACCCCTTGGCATTCCAGTGCATAAATCAGGCCCAAACATGCAGAAGTTAAGCCTACGCCTTCCCCAGTGGGAACCAATAAAATTGTTTTCATAAGTTATGTCAGTCGCAGAATAATAAAAATCAGTTAAAAAGTGGCTAAGCCTGCTTATGCAGGCGTTACCTCAGCTTTAGACTTTTTTGCAGTATTTCGCTCCACTTCAAGCTCAACCACACTTTGAACTTCCTGAGCAATACGGCCTTCTTCATCTGTTGGCACTACCCAGATTTGTGGGCCTGTACCTGAATCGATCCGGCCTTCGGTACCGCGTTTCAACTCATTATTGGCATTTTTATCCAGATTAAAGCCGAAGTGTGGCAGGTAAGTCATGGTTTTTTCGCGGATATACGCTGAATTTTCGCCAATGCCGCCAGTGAAGAACAGACCATCAAGACGTGGCAGACCACAGCTTAGAGCGGCCAAGGACTTGGCTAAACGGTAGCAGAATACTTCAATCGCAAGGCTGGCATCTTCATTGCCTTGTTCTGATGCTTCAATCAGGGTACGCATGTCATTGGACAGATCAGACAAGCCCAAAAGACCACTTTGGCTATTCAGCATCTTGTCAATTTTATAAATGTCCCAACCCAGGTTTTTCGCCAGAAAGCTATGCAGGCTTGGATCAACATCACCACTGCGTGTGCCCATAACAATGCCTTCAAGCGGGGTTAAGCCCATTGAAGTATCTACACTTTGCCCATTCCAAACGGCACAGGTCGAGCTACCATTGCCTAAATGCGCTGTTAACCAGCCACCTTGTTTAAAACTGCCTGCCAGTTCAGAACCACGCTCTGAAACATAAGCATGACTGGTGCCGTGGAAACCATAGCGGCGCACACCATGTGATGTGTACAGAAATTTTGGCAGGGCATAGCGATATGCATGTGCTGGCATAGTTTGGTGGAAGGCGGTGTCAAATACCGCAATCTGTGGTAATTCCGGGAATAAACGTTTGGTGGCTTCGATGCCAATCAGATGAGCCGGATTGTGTAATGGCGCAAGCGGCGTTGCTTCACGAATTTTTTCAATAATCTCGTCATTGATCAGTTCAGCCTTGGTCAGGCTGCCACCATGTACCACACGGTGACCGATGGCATCTGGACGGTAGTTGGCCAGACGTTCCAGACCGACTTCGAGTGCTTTTTTGTGGTCAGCAAATGGAATGTGGATATCGACCGGCTCATTGCCAACCGTCACGCCTTTAATGCGAGCATTCTCTGTGCCTAAGTTCTCAGCTAAACCATGAATACGGAAATTCTGCTCCTCAAGAAGTAATGCAAACTTGATTGAAGAAGAGCCACAATTAATAACTAATACTGATTTAGACACGATTGATTACCCAATTTTTAATTAAAATTCTCGTCCATTTGCTTGACCCAATTGCGGACAATGAAGCAGCAATCCAGATCAATGAATATGTTTTAACATTTGTTTTTTTTCTGTCCTAGATAGACTTTAGCAGATTAGACTTAAGCATTATCGACCGATTTAACAATAATAACTAAAATTTATCAGTTCATAGTTTTCATTTATAAATAAAATGATGCTGAAAATATAATCAATAAAATGCTAAATCCTGCTTAAAGTTTATTTTGCAACAGATTGGTTTTTAGTTTAGCCTCTGAAAAGGCAAATATTGTTTCTAAATACAATTCTATAAAGAGATTTATCAATAAAATGACCCGAAGGTTCTGATCTATCTATTTCAGTGTGAATTTATCTGCCCATTTAAAACCGCCTCATAAATGAGGCGGTTTTAAATGAGCGATCTGAATACTTATTGGCGAATCTGACCATCACCAAAGACAATCCATTTCTGGGAAGTCAGGCCTTCAAGACCGACTGGGCCACGAGCATGGATTTTATCGGTCGAAATCCCGATTTCTGCGCCTAAGCCATATTCAAAACCATCTGCAAAACGAGTAGAGGCATTGATCATGACCGAACTTGAATCTACACCCGCCAGAAACTCGCGAGCCAGACTGTAGTTTTCTGTAATGATGGAATCGGTATGATGCGAGCCATATTGGTTGATGTGCTCAATGGCTTCTTCTATGCCAGAGACCACTTTGATCGCCAGAATTGGACCCAGATACTCGGTATACCAGTCTTCTTCAGTGGCCGTAATAACTGCATCTCCAAGAATACGCTGGGTTTCCCGGCAACCACGCAGTTCGACTTGTTTCTCTTGGTAAAGCTCTGCGATGCGTGGCAAGAATTCTTCAGCGACTTTTTCATCGACCAACAGGGTTTCCATAGCATTACATACGCCATAGCGATGGGTTTTGGCATTGAGCGCAATCGGCAATGCTTTCAACAAGTCCGCTTGGGCTTCCACATAGACATGACAATTGCCATCTAAATGTTTAATGACCGGTACGCGTGCTTCCTCGGTAATCCGTTCGATCAGGCTCTTGCCGCCACGAGGCACAATCACATCCACATATTCAGTCATGGTAATCAACTGGCCCACTGCAGCGCGGTCAGTCGTATTCACGACCTGTACGGCAGCCTCAGGCAGGCCTGCGACTTTCAGACCATGCTGAATCGAAGTTGCAATTGCCTGATTCGATTCCAGCGCTTCTGAGCCGCCCCGTAAAATAATGGCATTGCCTGATTTGAGTGCCAGTGATGCCGCTTCCAGCGTGACGTTAGGACGTGATTCGTAGATCATGCCGACCACACCCAAAGGCACACGCATCTTGCCCAGTTGAATCCCGGATGGGCGATAAGCCATATCACTAATTTCACCAATCGGATCTTTCAGGCCAATGACATCTTTTAAGCCCTGTAACATACCTTTAAAGCGTGCGGGGTTGAGTTCTAAGCGATCAAGCAGGGCTGGGTCCAGATTGTTGTTATGCGCCTTGGTCATATCTTTCTGGTTAGCAGCCAAAATAGCAGTTTGGCTATTTTCCAAAGCCGTATAAATAGCGGATAGTGCATTGTTTTTGGTTTGGGTGGACGCGCGAGCCAAAATGCGAGACGCCTGGCGTGCCTGCTGTCCTACCGTTTGCATATATTGTTCAATAAACTCTTGCATAGCGGTTTGATCACTTAGAAATTTCATTTCGATATTAACAGCCTGCTGCTGCACAATGAAGCCCATCTGTTAAAAATCATCCGTTTTCGCTGACTTCTAAACATTTTGAAATTGTTTTCTGTTTAAAAGCAGATAAGTGGTCACTGAAGCGGTTGCTTGTGAAAAGCAGCTCTGTATAGAATGAAACACGCGACATTGATGTCATTTATAATTATTAAAGAGCAGGATGCGTGTTCAGGCACACCGGAATGCGCCTGAAATATAAGATCTGTTAATCATGACTTGCACAATAAAAATAAGGCAAGGACGGAGGAAAAGGAATATGAATTCCATTATCCACATGGACGCCCATGTATTGGAACAACATAGCCACGATGGTTTTTTTGATCTTTATGATAAGCACAGTTTTAAGCAGCCGCCACGCACCACCTGGATGGATGGCTGGAAAATAGAATATATGGCGATCGCCCGTCCAGATACCTTACATTTAAGACCCATGGTGATCATTGGGGGCGCTTTCCAGAATTTTAATTCCTACAAATACTGTGTAGAACAGCTTTTTGATGCAGGTCCCATCATTTTGATAGATCTGCCGTCCATGGGGGCCAACCAGCAGATTAGTAATGTCGACACAGGTCTTTCTGCAGGAATACTGGAGCTTGAAGACCTTGCGGCGATGCTAGGGCGCTGGCTGGAGCAGATGCAGCTACCGCAAGTGGCAATTTTAGGCATGTCCTTAGGATCAGTGGTAGCTTCCTGTCTGGCAGATCAGCGTCCTGAACTGGTCGAGCGGATGATCCTGATGGGGGTGATGCAGAAAACCCGTAAAAGCTGGCGGATGCTGCTGGAAGAATCCCTACACCTGATGAAAGAACAGCGTATGGATGAATTTGGTCAGGCCGTGATTTTGTATCTGGTGAATCATGCACGTTTGACAGAAACCCGGATGTCACCGACTGCAAAGCGTTTGTTCTTCAAGCAGATGTCAGAATTCACTGCGACTGAACAGGATCGTTATGATATCAATTGCAACCGTTTATTGCGTCTGACCAATGTGCCGATTCCGCAGTGCAAAGTGCTGGTGGCATGTGGGCAATATGACAGTTTTACCTTGCCACATGAAAATGCGAATTTTGCCCTGCAATGCCCGGATATGCAGTACGTGCAAATTGCAGGCGCCGATCATGTACCACAGCTGCAACGTCGTAAAGAAACCATGCATCTGTTTGCAACTTTCTTGCGTGATGAGGCTGTTGATCAACTGGATGGCATTATTCCATTCACTCGCGAACAGATACAGCAGCTTGAACGTCGCGGTGAAGAGCGGATTCAGGTGCAAGACTCACAGCGCTTCCTCAGTCATCGTCATTCTGATCTCATTTTAAAAGCAGAGATCGTGGACATGAATTTCTTTGGGGTATTACTAGAGCTAGATGTAGAATGGGCAGTATGTGCGGCAACTTATCCTCGTGACTTGGCCTTGCATCTGGAAGATGAAGCAGGGGAATTTCAGATTGAATGCCTAATCTTTGAACAGGATGATACCCAGCTGCGTGCTTTATTTAAACATGGCAGTTTTGAAGTCGCAGAACGCTTATTGCACTTCATACAAATGCAAAAAATGCTGTCACAAGCTGAAGTATTTGATGCGGCAATTTAAAAAAACATCATCATAAAAAACAGCGTACTTAAACGCTGTTTTTTTTCACTGCATGAATCATCCACACCAGATCACCTAAATGTTCATCTTGTTCTGGTGTCGGGTTTGGCTGACGAGGCTCGGCAAAATAACGTTGGGGTTGTTGTACCTCAATCTGGTCAAATCCTGCATCTTGAAAAAAGTGTTGCAGTTCTTGGGAAGATTTAAAATGAAAGGTAAACGCACTGCGAGACATGAATTTAAGCAGACGGCTACTGCTCCAGATAAAACTTGCCAATTTATTTTTGACCGGTTCAGGATAAATATCACTGAGATAATGGATTTCGCTAAATTGCTGTCCATATTCCGTGACGCCTTTTAATAAGGTAAACAGCATGTGCTGAGCAAAATAATTAATCAGTCCTTCACTAATGACGACCAAGGGTTGGTTGCGGTCAAACATTTGAAAAATACAGTCCAACTCTTTACTAAAAATATCGGCAGTCAGGACTTCGGGTGCATGCTGATCAATTTGCTGTAAAGCCTGGGTCTTGATCTTGGCCATATCGGGCAGATCCAGTTCACGATAATTAATCTCGGAAAATTTCTGTCTAAAATTCCAACTGCGTGGAGATAGTCCGCAGGCAATTTCAAGAACCTGAAGTTGTGGGTGTTGCTCAATTAGTTGACACAGATGCTCATCAATCATCTGATGGCGCTGCTTAAGTGTCGTACGCATGCTACCGCCAACATGGCGTTCCGCCCAGGATTCAAGTGGATGCAACAGTTTGGCCAGAAACTTGCCTTTGGATGTAGCAAAGGCTGGATGTGAGATCCCCATTTGATACCAGATATAGCCGGTATAGTGCGCCGTAAAAGAAATATGGCGATGTTGCGAAAGTGAGTCTGTCATATAGTTCTGACCTTATTGTTATTTTTAAGTTGATTAAATAAAAGTGTAAACTTTTCATTACTATAATAAAAAAGGAACACCTTGTCGTGCCCCTTTTTCATATTGATTGGATTTAAAAAGTTTTAGCTGGACTGCTGTTTAAATGCCAGTATTTCATCACGAATCTCGCGCCATTCTTGACCCAGATCCAGTTCGTCACCAATCTGAATGTTCGGGATGTTGCCGCGCATACGTTCCAGGCGTTGCTGGTTCGGGAGGGGCAAATCAACAATCCCTTCCAGTGCAATACATTGTGCTGTACGATCATTGCAGACTAGCCCCATATCACAACCCGCTTTGAGTGCGGCCTGAATTCGGGCATCGGCACCGCCTGCGACACATGCGGCCTGCATGCTTAAATCATCTGAGAACAGGACACCGTCAAAACCAAGTTCCTGACGTAAAACTTTCTGAATCCAGAATTCAGAGAATCCGGCTGGATTGGGATCGACCTGACTATAGATGACATGAGCCGGCATCAGCGCATCCAGTTGTGGTTGCAGTTGGATAAATGTTTGCATATCTTTTTGCTGGATTTCTGCATAGGAGCGCGTATCAATTGCTGCAGCAACATGTGAATCCGCTTTGACCGAGCCATGACCGGGGAAATGTTTACCAGTTGAAGCCATACCGGCACGTTTCATACCTTTTAGAAATGCACTGGCGAGTGGAATAATGTCCTGAATATTTTGGGCAAAGCTACGATCACCGATCACATCACTGATGTCATTCAAGTCCAATACCGGTGCAAAGCTGAAATCAATGCCAACAGCGAGAACTTCAGTTGCCATCAGCCAGCCGCATTTTTCAGCCAGTTCAAGGGCACGCTGTGGATCGCTCGTATAAAGTTCGCCAAATTTCCCCATGGCAGGCAGCAAGGTAAAGCCTTGTCTTAAACGCTGGACACGACCGCCTTCCTGATCGACTGCAATTAAAATATCAGGACGCACCTGACGCATATGATCGGTCAAAGCACGGACTTGGGCCGGAGATTCGATATTGCGACCAAATAAAATCACTCCACCGACTTGCGGCGCACTTAATAGTTCAATATCTTCTTGAGTGAGGGTTGTGCCTGCGATGTCGAGCATCAATGCGCCAATCATATGCGGAATCCGTTTTAGAGTTTTTCGGAGAAAACAATACCTGAATTCTGCAATGATTTGCTACACTTTGTCAGCACAGAATATGATAAAACTACACGACATAAACATATTAAGTTGTTTAAGATGCTGAATACGTTAAATTCTGGTCGAAAAGCAACACGGTCAAATTGGTCTCTAGGCCAAGGAAGTACGAATTATTTATGAAATTTCAAACTATAGCTTGCGCAGTTGCGATTGCGACAGGTGGATTCTTTTTTACCCATGTAGTGAATGATGCGATTGCGGCCAATAGTAATGAAGTGGTCAGTAAAGCAATTCAGCCATCTCAAGAGCAGGCGCTGGTGTCACGTCAGCTGGCAACCCTGGTTGACCGTCAGCATTATTTAAATATGCGTCTGGATGCCCAGACTTCGCAGCGTATTTTTGATTTCTATATTGATAGTCTTGATCCGGAACACAGTCTGTTTCTGGCTCCAGAAGTTGAAAACTATAAGAAACGCTATGGTGCCAATTTTGGTGCCAATCTGAAAGCCGGCAATTTGTCTGGCCCTTATGAAATGCATGCGCAATATCAACAGCGATTGCAGCAGTTCTACACCTATATGTTGAATGAACTGAAAAAACCGCAAAATCTGAATCAGCCGAATGTTTATATCGAAACGGATCGTGAAAAAGCGCCGTTCTTTAAAACTGAGGCTGAACAGCGCGCGCATTGGTCGAAAATGCTGGTGTCTCAGCTGATCAATTTGACCATCAGTAAAGAAGAGGAATTGGCCAAGCAGAAAGCCCTGAAAGCCAATCCGGAACTGGCGAATGGACAAGACCTGACGGGTCCTGAAGATCTGACGCCTGCGCAAACCTTAACCAAGCGTTATACCCGTCAGCTGGAACGTCTCAGCCGCATCAAGAGCGATGATGTGCTCGACAAGACACTGAACGCGATGATGCTGACTTATGATCCGCACAGTAATTACTTCCCGCCTGTGGATGCGATGGAGCTGAATCGTCAGACCACTTTACAGCTGGAAGGCGTCGGCGTATCGATTCGTCCGGAGCGTGGCAATGAAGATTATACCAAGATTGAAACCATCGTTGAAGGTGGTCCGGCCAGCAAATCCGGTCAAGTTAAATCAGGTGATCGTATCATTGGTGTAGCCCAAGACGGCGAGCAAATGGTAGATGTCATTGGCTGGCCAAGTAATGAAATTGTCGGTCTGATTCGTGGTAAACGTGGCACGAAAGTCACTCTACGCTTGCTCGGTGCGGGTGCTGCCATGGGGCAGGCACGTAATGTGACTATTACCCGTGACGTGATTCAGGAAGAAGATGCTGGTGTACGTACACGTGTAGTCGACATTCAACGTGACGGTAAAAAATATCAATATGGTGTGATCGAAATTCCGTCGTTCTACCTGAACTATCGCGCACGCCGTGCCGGTACCGATTATCGTTCGGTGTCTGAAGATACCAACAAAGCCTTGAAAGAGCTGGCAGCGAAGAATGTTGCCGGAATTATTGTCGATTTGCGGAATAACCCGGGCGGTTCACTGGAAGAAGTGGCACGTATGTTGGGGCAGGTAATCAAGTCTGGTCCAGTGGTACAGATCCGTGATGGCAATGGCAATGTCAGCGTCTTTGAGGATGATGATGGTGGTGCACAAACTTATGCGGGTCCATTGGCAGTGATGGTGAATCTGGCCTCTGCATCGGCCAGTGAAATTTACTCTGCTGCGATTCAGGATTATGAACGCGGGATTGTGATTGGTAGTACCACCACCGGTAAAGGTACAGCACAGGTGCAACTGGATAGTTTGGCGCATGGTCAGGCGACGCTGACGCAGCGTAAATTCTATCGTGTGACCGGTGGTAGTACCCAGAATAAAGGGGTTGTTCCGGACATTAAACTGGTCGATATTTATAACGAAGAGTTTGGTGAGCGTAAGGCTAAAAATGCCTTGCAGTGGGATACTATTCCAACGGCACCATTTAAACGTGAAGGGGCTGTACAGAAATACGTTCCTGAATTAGCTAAACTTTCTCAGCAACGGGTCACACTGGATTCTCAGTTCAAGTATTTAGAACAGCGTAAAGCCGTGATGAAGAAAGCCGAAGAAGAGAAACGTCAGGTACTGGACTTGCAACAGCGTAAAGCTGAGTTGATTGCCATGGAGCAAAAAACGCTGGATGCAGAAAACACGCGCCGTGCTGCAACAGGTCTGAAACCTTATCCAAACTGGGAAAGTTATCAGGCTTCACTGGATGCCTTGATTGAAACACGTGCCAAGATGAAGGCCAAAGAACGTCCGGCTCTGCCTGAAGAAGAAGCGTTTGTGATTGAAGCGGCAAATGTGTTACTGGACTATGCCAAATTACAGAAAAAATCCTAAGATTTAACTTTATTTATCATTCATTAAAATAGCCTGTTTCGACAGGCTATTTTTTTATTTTGCAAATCTGCACAAAAGACCAAATAAAATTTTGCTATGAAGTGCCATCTGTCTAAATAAAAAGAAAAAAATTGTGATGGTGATCGAATAAATGAGCTAAAAAAATGAAGCTAAATATTTGCTTAAATTTGAAACACTTCTAATATATAAGTCATATTTTATTTTTCTGTTGAGTCTTATTTTTGGGGCAATTCTCAACCTTGAATGAAAGAAATATAAATTCTAAATTTTAGTTAAGACTGATGCTGTTGCAGATCAATTGGCTTGCATGGATGGTCAGTCTTGAGATTTTACTGAGTTCAAATTTGACCGGGTGAAAATGGAAATATCAGTGCAGAGCATAATAAAAATGATCACCGATGGGGAACATTTTATATGATTGATATTCAGCATGATATTGGTTTGGTCATCAGCTCCGTTCTTTCTGCATTGGTCGCTTGCTATCTCATCGCACGGATTAAAAAATTTACTTCAGGCACTTCGCAGTCAAACTTTAAAACCTTCAGTTTAATGCTAACCGCCATGCTATTGGGCCTATTGATCTGGTTGATCCATTTTATTGGGCTGACAGCAGGTTTTGTGCTGAATAAATATGAGATGAATTTGGGCTTGATGCTTCTGTCTGTTCTGGTGATATGTATTACCTCTATGTTTACCCTCTGGTTAAGTACCAGAAGTACTTGGTCATTTTTCCGGGCAGTTCTCGTAGCAGGTGTGATCGCACTCGGCATCTTTGGCATGCACTCTATTAGCATGATGGCATTCAATTTTACTTCCGCCCATGTGCAACAGTCACCGGAATTGGTTCAGGCTCATGATCAGCTGTTTCTGGCCATGGTACTGATGAGTGGATTGCTGCTAGTAACGTTGATTTGTATCGTCGTGTCCGAACTGCGTGTAGGATTACGCAACCGTCAGCTTGCATGGGCCAATCAACAAATTGAAAATCAGACCATTCAGGATAATCTGACCAAATTACCTAACCGTTTGTATCTGGCTGAATATGCAAATCTGCTGTTTTCAGGTCAGTCCGAACAGCAGCATGAAATAGCCTTTTTATACATTGATCTGGACCGTTTTAAGGCGGTCAATGATGTGTTTGGTCATCTGGTCGGCGATCAGTTGCTGATTCAATTGACCACGCGGATTCATCTGTTATTAGGTCATCATTCCAAGCTGCTCAGAATCGGCGGAGATGAATTTCTGCTGGTGCTGGAAAATACCTCAGTCGCCAAAGCTGCAAAAATGTCAGAACAGATTCTTGAACTGATTCAGGAAAGTTTCCTGATTGAGGGCAAGAGTATTCATATCTCGGGCAGTATTGGCATTGCCATGTATCCGGAACACGGCAAGAATTTACAGGATCTGCTGGTCAATGCCGATGCTGCCATGCTGAGTTCAAAATATCAGGGACGCAATACCTATTCAGTCTTTAATTATTCTACCGACCAGGATGAAAGCAAAAGCCAGAGTACTCTGATTAATGATCTGTACAAAGCGGTGGAAGAACAACAGTTTGTATTGTTCTATCAGCCCAAGTTTCGGACCAAGGATCGTAGCTTGTGTGGGGTAGAGGCATTAATTCGCTGGAATCATCCCCAGTTTGGTTTGCTCGGCCCGAATCTGTTTATCAATGCGGCTGAAAAAACTGGATTGATTATTCAAATGGGCTATTGGGCATTGGAACTGGCTTGTCAGCAGATTCAAAAATGGCAACGGACACATACTGAATTTTTCCCTATCGCGGTCAATTTGTCTGCGGTACAATTTGAACATAAGCATCTGTTTAGTACTTTAGAAAAGTTATTTGCACAATATAAAATCAGTCCTCAGCATTTAATGATCGAGATTACTGAATCGACTGCCATGCATCATATTGATGTGAGTATGCGCAGCTTTAAGCGCTTAAGACAAATGGGCATCCGTCTAGCCATTGATGATTTTGGTACAGGGCATTCCAGTTTTCTCTATTTAAAGAATTTCGCCGTAGATGAGTTAAAAATTGACCGGGAATTTATCAAAAATCTGGCAGTCGGCTCCAAAGAAGAAATGATTCTGGAAAGCATTATTCAGCTGGCCATAAAACTGGGCTTGGTGGTGACCGCCGAAGGTGTTGAAACAGAAGCGCAAGCAGAAATTTTAACCCGGCTCGGTTGTGAACAGTTACAAGGCTTTTTGCTGGGCTTGCCGGGAGATGAACAACGACTAGAAAACTTACAATTCCATGAATAGCGCTCTAATTCATTGAGCGTCAGGATAGATAGACAACATGGCTCACGGAACTCCACCCTGAAACTCTGCTACAATATCGCCAATTTTTTTCATATTGATCGAATTTGATCTCGAATGCTGTGCATTGAGCAGTAGGTGTATTTCATGAGCTTTAAGCAAGAACTGGCGGCACAAGTCGCCCAGCGACGTACGTTCGCTATTATTTCCCACCCCGATGCCGGTAAAACTACCATGACAGAAAAATTGCTGTTATGGGGTCAGGCCATTCAGGTGGCCGGGATGGTAAAAAGCCGTAAATCTGACCGGGCCGCAACATCGGACTGGATGGAAATGGAAAAAGAGCGTGGTATTTCGATTACCACCTCAGTGATGCAATTTCCTTTTAAAGACAAGATGATTAATCTTCTGGACACTCCGGGACATGAAGACTTCTCGGAAGATACCTACCGTACCCTAACCGCGGTAGACTCGGCGCTGATGGTGATTGACGGGGCAAAAGGTGTCGAAGACCGAACCATTAAACTGATGGAAGTGTGTCGGATGCGCGATACCCCGATCATTTCATTCGTCAATAAAATGGACCGTGAAATCCGTGAGCCGCTTGAGCTTCTGGATGAAATCGAAAACGTTCTGAAAATTAAATGTGTCCCGATCACCTGGCCACTCGGTACAGGCCGTGATTTTGCCGGTGTATTTAATTTAATCGAAGAAAAATTCTACGTGTATAAAGCCGGTTTCGGTTCAGTGATTACTGAGATCGAAGTGCGTGATGGTTATGACTATCCTGATCTTCGTGAGAAAGTGGGTGAACTGGCTTGGGCGGCATTTGAAGAATCGCTTGAACTGGTACAAATGGCCAATGAGCCTTTAGACCGCGAAGAATTTCTGGCGGGTCGTCAAACGCCTGTGTTGTTCGGTACAGCCTTGGGTAATTTTGGTGTCGACCATGTTCTGGATGCTTTCAGTCAATATGCGCCATCTCCTAAAGCCCATCCGACCCAAGATCGTGTTGTGGAAGCGGATGAAGAAGGCTTTACCGGTTTCGTCTTCAAGATTCAGGCCAATATGGATCCGAAGCACCGTGACCGTATTGCTTTCATGCGGATCTGTTCAGGCAAGTATGAAAAAGGCTTGAAGATGAAACACGTACGTCTGGATAAAGATGTGCGCATCAGCGATGCCTTAACTTTCCTTGCTGGCGATCGTCAGCATCTGGAAGAAGCCTGGCCGGGTGATATTATTGGTCTGCATAACCATGGCACCATTCAGATCGGTGATACATTTACCTCGGGTGAGAAACTTCAGTTTACCGGTATTCCACACTTTGCGCCTGAAATGTTCCGCCGTGTCCGCTTGAAAGATCCACTAAAATCCAAGCAATTGCAAAAAGGTCTGAAAGAGCTTTCTGAAGAAGGGGCAACCCAGGTATTCATGCCACAGAATAACAACGACCTGATCGTGGGTGCTGTAGGTGTGCTACAGTTTGAAGTGGTGGCTTACCGTCTGAAAGAAGAATACAAGGTCGACTGTGTTTACGAACCGGTCAGCATCAACACAGTACGTTGGGTGTCTTGCGATGATGAGAAGAAATTCAACGAATTCAAGAAAAAAGCTCATGACCAGTTGTCTGTCGATGGTGGTGGTCATTTGACATATCTTGCACCAAGCCGCGTGAATTTGCAGCTCATGCAAGAACGTTATCCGGACATCGTGTTCCACAATACGCGTGAACACTAAAATTTCAGGCTTCGCAGCTAAAGTTTAAAAATATCAAACAGCTTCTCCGGAAGCTGTTTTATTTTATGCTACATTTAAGCAATTAATAACTCGATAGATATAGCAAAGAGAATGAAGCTCAGCAAGGAAGTCGTCCTCGGTTCTGTGATTGGTTTAAGTCTTGTCCTGAGTGGCTGTGATCAAAGCGAAAAAGAGCCTGTTAATACTCCGCAAAATGAGAAAATGACCGCAGCTCAGCAGACCGCAGATGTTTTGCCTTATCTGAATATTCAAGAGCAGCCGGCTAAAATTGCCTTGCCATTTTGTGAAAATAAAAACTGTATCAATCTGGATATTCAGACCTTGCATACGGTTGATCCATGGATGAACCAATGGATTGAAAAGCAGCAGGCCAAAGTGATTCAGGATCAAATCGGCTTGAAACAGGACATGAATTTACAGCAGGCGATCAATGCCTATGTAAAAAAATCGGATGCGTGGCAGGCGCAGCTCAATCTGAACAAGGCTTATGAGTTATCGCTATATACCCGTATTCCTTACCAGCGCAACCAATATGTGTTGATGCAGATTGGGGTCGATACCAAACAGGAAAATGTCAGCGTGCATGAGCGCTATTATTTTTTTGTGGCTGATCGTCGCCAGCAGAAAATGCTAACCCCACTGGATATTGTCGATCCTAAGCAACAGTTAGTAATGGATCAGATTATTCAGCAAGCCTATGATACATGGCTCAAAGAAAACGATCAGCAAGTTCAGCAGAAAGCGCCGAAAAAACTGTATTGGGGACAGGCTGACTGGTTCTTTGATCAGGAAGGCATTGGGCTGCATTTTCGCAGCCATGAAATTAGCAAAGACGCCAAACAACTGGATATTTATTTAACAAAACAACAAACACAACAGGTCTTGAAAGCTGATATCTATCAGCATATGTTTTAAAGCTCACGATCCTGCAAGCGTACAGGTTCCAAAAAGGTGAATGAATGCCAAAATACAAGAATATCTTTTGTCTATCCGTCCTGGCATCAGCAATCTTGCTGAGTGCCTGCCAGCCGAAGGGTAATGAGCCGGAAGACTCAGGTGCTTCCGAGGCGCTACAAGCCGAAGCACTTAAACTCAGCGGCGATACCGAAAAGCTCAAGTTGGCGATTCCAGAGTGTGAAGACAAAAGCTGTCCGGAAATCTCAATTGAACGTCTGAACAGTAATCAGGGCTTTATTGATGAATGGATCGACCAGCAGATTCTGCAACAGTTGAAAAATATCCTGTCTGTTGATGCGATTGAACCGGCAAAAGTGAGCGCTGCCAGCGAAGCAGAAGCGGCTGCCTCTGAACCCAAAGCGGCTTTGGCCACAGTGACCACACCGAAACAGCAGCTTGAGCAGCAAACCCAACCCTATATGCAGACTTTTTTAAATCTGGATAAGGAGCTTAAAGCTCTGAGCGCCAGTCATAGTATTAGCCTGATGATTAAGCCCAAGATTTTGAATTCAGGAGATCCGTTGGCGACAGTGGTTCTGAACAGCAGTTATTATCTGGGAGGAGCACACGGCGCATCTGCACAGACTTATTATAATTTTGATCTTGAGCAGAAGAAACTGGTCAAGCTGGATGACATTATTGCGGCCAAACAGAAAGCCCAACTGGAAGCGCGTGCTTATGATGCGTTTAAAAACTGGGTGGTAGAATCCAAGCTGGCCAAAGATGTAGCTGAATATGAGCAGGCCTGGAAGTTCAAACTCACCGATAATTTCTATCTGGCTCAACAAGGTCTGGTCTTGCAATATGCCGAATATGAAATTGGGCCATATGTGGTTGGCTTGCCACGTTTAATGATTCCTTATGAGCAGCTACAAGGTGTACTAAAACCCGAATATCTGCCTCAAACTGAAAAAGCTGCCTCTGAGGCACAGCCAGCACCTGTTGCAAAAGCCAAATGACCTTAAAATTGTTTGATACGCATACCCATTTTGATGTTCCCGATTTTGATCCTGATCGGGAACAGTTGGCGTATGCGGCCAAAGCGGCAGGTGTCGAGCATCTGGTTTTAATTGGTTTTTTGCAAAACCGTTTTGCGGATCTGTTAAGAACCCATCAATTTATCAATGACCTGGAAAATGCACCGCAAAGTCATTTAGCGCCGGGCCTGCATCCGTTTTATATTGAACAGCACCAGACTGATCATTTACAGGAGCTGGAGCAGCTGCTTAAAAATGAGCATTGTATTGCCATTGGCGAAATCGGTCTGGATACCTTTTTAAAACAGCACAAACAGGCTGAAATTTTCCAGAAACAAAAAGATTTTTTTGCTGCACAACTGGAGCTGGCACAGCAATTCGATAAGCCGGTTTTGCTGCATATCCGCAAATCACATGCGGAGGTTTTGCAGATTTTAAAACAACAGCAGTTTAAACAGGGCGGCATTGCGCATGCCTTTGGTGGTGGGATTGAGGAAGCCAAGGCCTTTATCAAATTAGGATTCAAACTGGGCATCACCGGGCAAATCACCAATCTAAATGCCAAAAAACTTCATCAAGTGGTGCAGTATGTCGGACCAGAACATCTGGTATTGGAAACTGACTGTCCGGATATGACGCCACTCTGTTGTCAAAGCTCGACCGAGCAACGTACCCGAAATACACCTGCAAATTTACCTTATGTGCTGCAAGGACTGGCAAAGAGTCTACATATGCACAAAGATGAACTGGCTGAACAGCTCTGGCAAAATACTCATCAGGCCCTGCATTTGACCATTTAATTGAACGCTCTTAACTCAGTCTTAAATTCCCAGTTCATCATAAAAAGAAAAAAAGGTGCATTATGCAATTTCTAAAACGCTCCAGACTTGGCATCATGCTATATACATTCTTTTAGGTGAGATTCACATGGCACAAGGACTTTTGGCGGGTAAGCGCTTCTTGATCGCGGGCATTGCGAGTAAATTATCGATTGCTTTTGGTATTGCTCAGGCATTGCATCGTGAAGGTGCTGAATTGGCTTTTACTTATCCAAATGAAAAGCTGAAAAAGCGGGTAGATGACTTTGCTGAACAGTTTGGTTCGAAACTGGTTTTTCCTTGTGATGTGGCAGTCGATGCTGAAATTGACCATGCATTTGCCGAACTGGCTAAACACTGGGATGGTCTGGACGGCGTAGTGCATTCTATCGGTTTTGCACCGGCACATACGCTAGATGGTGACTTCACCGAGATCACGGATCGTGAAGGCTTTAATATTGCACATGACATCAGTGCTTATAGCTTTATTGCAATGGCACGTGCGGCAAAACCTTTGCTGCAAGTCCGTCAAGGCTGTTTGCTGACATTGACCTATCAAGGTTCTGAGCGTGTAATGCCAAACTATAACGTGATGGGTATGGCCAAAGCCTCTTTAGAAGCAGGCGTACGTTATTTGGCGTCTAGCTTGGGTCAGGAAGGTATTCGTGTGAACGCGATCTCTGCGGGTCCAATCCGTACCTTGGCAGCTTCAGGTATTAAATCATTCCGTAAAATGCTTGACCTGAATGAGAAAGTTGCTCCATTAAAACGTAATGTGACGATTGAAGATGTCGGTAATGCTGCATTGTTCCTGTGCTCGCCATGGGCTAACGGGATTACTGGTGAAATCCTGTATGTTGATGCTGGTTTTAATACTGTTGGTATGAGCGCTGATTTGATGGCGGATGCGGAATAAATCCTATAAGTCCTCTCTCCCTCAGGGAAAGAGTTAGAGAGAGGGGAATGACTTCTTCCTCTGAATGAGGAAATGATTAAAATCCCCCTCATTCCCCCTTTGATAAAGGGGGAGGCCACTCAAGGCAATAAAAAAGACCGCATAAGCGGTCTTTTTTAGATTTGAAGGATAGCGATTAAGCTTGACCATCCACAGCAGCGGCTTGCGCACGTTGCATATTGGCTTCAAATTCAGCATCGAAGTTGATTGGTGTAAGTAGCAACTGTGGGAAGCTGCCTTTAGTCACCATATCATTCACTGCTTCACGTAGGAACGGGAACAGGATGTTCGGACAGTATGCACCCAGGATATATGGAAGACGCTCTTCTTCAACGCCATCCACCAAGAAAATACCAGCTTGAGTCACATCAACGATAAACGCGGTATCACCTTCGTTGGTTGCTTGAACCACGACTTTCAAAGCTACTTCAAAATGAGTTTCATCAATTTTTTCTGCAGAAGAAGAAAGATTGATGTTTAACTCAGGTTGCCATTGCTTGGTAAAAACTTGTGCCCCAGGAACTTCAAAAGAAATATCTTTGGTGTAAATACGCTCTAATGCCAATTGTGGTTGAGCTTGTTGTTCTTCACTCATTTTTTGATCCTTAATATGAAGTGATAATTTTAGTAAGGTTAAGCCAGCAATTCATCAAGTTTGCCTTCACGCTCTAAAGCATAAAGTTGGTCAAAACCACCGATGAACTGATCATTAATAAAAATTTGTGGCACGGTACGGTGATTGGTACGCTGCATCAATTCAAGACGTACTTCAGGCGCTTCTTGAGACAAGTTAATCTCTTTATATGCCACACCCTTACGTTCCAGTAGCTGTTTTGCACGCACGCAATAAGGACACACTGTCGTCGAGTAAATAGTAACTTCAGCCATGATCAATCTCCTGTTCGTGGATTATTTGCTTTTCACCAAAGGTAAACCTTGAGCTTTCCAGTTGCTGACGCCGCCATCAAGACGGTAGGCATCGGCATGACCAACCTGCTGTAATGCAGTACCAGCCACCTGTCCAAGGTTACAAATGAACACCAAAGGGCGATCAGATGCTTTCAGCTCTTCAACATGTTTTGTAATCTGGCTATATGGAATATTACGGCTGCCGCTGATATGACCTTCACGGAAGTCTTTGGCATCACGTAAATCAATCAGCATGGCATTTTTTGCTTTGACTAAAATTCCCAGCGATTGCGGAGAAATTTTGCGACCGTTACGTTGACCTTCGATAATGAAGAACAAAACCACTAATACCGCGAGTGTTCCAAATAAGAAGGGGTGATTCCCCATAAACTCGAACCAACGTTCCACAATTCACCTAATTACAATTTTAAAATTGCCAAGAGTATAGCTCATAAATATGGTGATCAAAATCACCGCTTCAAGGGCCAAGGGTTAAGAAAATTAATTTTTTTGCTGTGCTTCAGTGATTTCGTCGATTAAACGTAAATAGCTGTCCAGTCGGCGCGGTAAAATTTCACCTGCGGCAGCAGCCTGACGCAAAGCACATTGTTTTTCATGCTTATGGGTACAGTTACGGAACTGACAATGGCCGAGCAGGTTTTCAATTTCAGGAAAGCCGCTTTGTACCTTATCTAAAGTCAGATGCCACAGGCCAAATTCACGAATTCCCGGAGAGTCAATCAGGGCGGCACCTTCACCAAAACCGATCAAGCGCGTTGATGTCGTAGTGTGCTGACCAAGTGCCGAGTTTTCCGAAATAATATTGGTTTTCTGTGCGGCATCCGGCACGATCGCATTAATCAGCGTGCTTTTACCCACACCAGATTGACCGACGAAAGCCACCGTTTCATTTTCCAGACGATTAGACAGTGCAGTCAGGTCGCCATCGGATTGGGTCTGCATCACTTCATAACCGAGATCTTGATATTCTTGCAGCAGAGTCAGAATCGGATCGTTTTCTTTTAACAAATCGGCTTTATTCATCACCAGCAATGCAGGAATATCGGCATCGGCACAGGCCACCAGATAACGGTCGATCAGGCCCGGCGCTGGCTCAGGCAATGGTGCAAACACGATCACAATCAGTGAAATGTTGGCCGCTACCGGTTTAACCTTGTGATAGCGGTCGGGGCGTGTCAATAAGGATTTTCGGGGATGAATCGCGGTGATAATTCCTAAACCGGTATTCGGATCGGCTTGCCATTTGACCCGGTCACCCGTGACCAATAAATCCAGATTGGTTCGAGTATGACAGCGCCAGACGCTGTCCAGTTCAATCTCTTTCCAGAAGGGTTCAGGCTCACCATCGGCGACCACAGGTTTTTCAGGGTGAATGTCAGGGCGAGACAAAGCTTGCACTTCAAGTTGGCGGCCATAATGTTGCACCACTAAACCTTCAAGATCACTGGAGGTATCGAGATCTTCTTGACGTGTTTTCTGTTGTTTCTGAATGCGGCGCTGTTGTTGCTCTGTCAGACGACGCTTACGTATTAAGGCCATTCATATCCTAAAAAACCGGGTAAATCAGATGGCAAAAATAGCATGAAGCAGCCCCCGAATGACACCCAAGATGTAATTAATTTGCTACTATAGTTGTTTTTAAACCCAATAAGATTGCGCATTTATGAGCAGCACCGCTGATACCCGCCTGATTTGGATTGACCTTGAAATGACAGGTCTAGACACAGACAATGATCAAATTATTGAAATTGCAACAATTGTAACCGATGACAATTTGAATATTTTGGCAGAAGGTCCTGTGCTTGCGGTACATCAGCCTGCACGTCTGTTAAATGCCATGGATGAGTGGAACACTCGCCAGCATGGCCAGTCTGGTCTGATTGAACGTGTACGTCGCAGTAAACTGACCGCTCAGGATGCCGAACAGCAAACTATTGAATTCCTGAAAAAATGGGTCAATCCAAAATCTTCACCGATGTGTGGTAACTCGATCTGTCAGGATCGCCGTTTCTTGCACCGCCTGATGCCTGAACTGGAGCAGTATTTCCATTATCGCAATCTGGATGTCTCTTCAGTGAAAGAGCTGGCCAAACGCTGGCGCCCGGAAATCATGAGTGGCCTCAAGAAAAATGCCTCGCATCTGGCGATGGATGACATTCGCGATTCGATTGCGGAACTGAAATACTATCGTCAATATTTCTTTATCATGAATAAAGACTAATTCCGATAGATGAAAAAGAGGCGCAAGCCTCTTTTTTATTTTACTGAACTGGATTTTTTTCTAGCGTAAAACTGCTCCATGCTTTCAAAGGCTACCCACAAGAGCAATAACACGATCAGATGATTCTGTGTTTCATAACGATCGAAAATAACCAAGCCAAATAATCCTAATGTCATTAAACGAATGAGAATGCTGAGATAATAATTTTTGTTCTTTTGGCTGATCAGAACATAAAAATAAAGCCCGATACAAAGCATGTTCAAACCTAAAAGGGTGTTAAATAGCATGACATTCCACTCCTTTTGGCCAAATGACATAGAATTAATTTGTTGATATTTTAATCAATTACGAGTGCGTTGTCGCTCTCATCCGATCTGAATGTCATTTAAATCGATCAAAAATTTAGTGGCGGTAAAGAAAAGCGGATTTTGCTAAAATGATCCGGTATTTTTATTGCTATAGATGACCTATGACCGACCTGCTTCAAGATGATGAATATGACCGCCGTTTTGCTGGTGTTGCCAAAATTTATGGAGAAGACAGCTTTAACCATTATGAAAAAAGTCATGTGATGGTGATTGGTATCGGTGGTGTCGGTTCATGGGCGGTAGAAGCACTGGCACGTAGTGGTGTGGGCGAGCTGACCTTGGTCGATATGGATGTGGTGGCCGCGTCTAATATTAACCGTCAATTGCCTGCCATGAGTACGACATTAGGTCACGAAAAAATTGAAGTTATGGCCGAGCGTTGCCGTGCAATTAATCCGCGGATTAAAATCAATCTGGTTGATGATTACCTGACGCCTGAAAATATCAAAGAAACTTTAGCAGGTGATCCAGATTTAATCCTCGACTGTATTGACGATGTCAAAGCCAAATTCGCCTTGATGCTACATTGCCGTTTTAACAAGATTCCTTTAATTGTATCGGGCGGGGCAGGGGGTAAACTGGATCCGCTGAAAATTCGTGTTGCAGATTTATCTAAAACCGAACAGGACCCGATGCTGGCCAAATTGCGTGCCCAATTACGCGGCAAAGGCATCTGCAAAAAGCCTAAAGAAAAATTTGGAATTACCTGTGTCTATTCCATTGATAATCCGTTTTCGAGTGCCGATGTCTGTGCCAGTGCCGGCTTGCGCTGTGGTGGTTATGGCTCTGCCGTGGTGGTGACTTCGAGCTTCGCCATGGTCGCCGTGGCAGAGGGTTTGAAAAAGCTGGACAGTAAAAGAGCAAAAGCCTGATTTAAAAAATAAAAAGCACAATCTATGTGCTTTTTTTAAACTGACGTTTAGAATGAAAGGATTCATTCGCAGAACAAAAATAATGTTTTGGAGCAGCTATGTGGTTCTTGCTGGTACTGATTTTGGGGATAGGGGCGTTGGCGATCTGGATGTGGAAACGTCCGGATCCGGTGAAACGTGATCAGGCGAAGGCTGTACAACATGATTTATGGATTGAGCAGATTGATGCTCAACTGAAACATGCAGCACGTTTGAGTTCAGATCAGGAACATCCGAATTATGAACGTGCCTATCAGATTTATCAGGGACTGGCTCAGCAACAGGAAATCCCACAAGCTTATGTAGGCATGGGATTGATGCATCTGCAAGGTTTGGGACATGAGCAGAATACCGAAAAGGCGATTAGTTATCTAGACAAAGCCTTTCGTCTGGGCAGTGATGAAGCCGCCTATCATTTGGGGCAGATACATGAAGGGGAGGTGTATCAACAGGCTGACCCGGAAAAAGCCTTGTACTGGTACCGACATGCGGTAGCACGGGGCAATTTGGATGCCCTGTACCGCGTCACTGAACTTTCTTCTACCGAAGGCCAGCCTCAAAACGAGATGACTGCAGAAAAACAGCGTCTGGCATTATTAATTCAAAATGCCGGGCAGGGTCATGCCAATTCGCAGTATCAGTTGGCTCAGTATTATTTGGCAGATTCAACAACCCAAGATTTAGTGCAAGGAATTCATTATCTGTTTCTGGCGGCACAACAAGATCATTTGGCCGCTAATCAGCAGATCGCCGATGATTATGCTCATGGACAGATTCTCCCCCAAGACCTAACACAATCGCTGCAATTTATTAAACGTTGTATCAGTCTAGGTGACCAGAAAGGTCTGTATGATTATTATGCCGGTGTGTTACAAGGCCGTATCGATAACGACCAGCGTCAGCGCGTATTCCAGCATTTATTGCAGCAGTCCAAAGAACACGCCGATGCACACGCCAAGACCTTAATCGGACGGGCTTATTTTCATGGCTGGTATGTTGATAAAAATGAAACCATGGCATTTCGTTACTGGTCGGAAGCGGCCAACAGTCAGCATGCGCCTGCATTATGCATGATTGCTGCGCTGTATTTTGAGCAGCACCTGGTGGCCACCGAACCGCAAAAAGCATTTGAGTTATATCAGGCTGCCTATCAGCTTAGTCCTGACGATGTGTCTGCACGGATGGGGCTGGCACTGTGTTATTTAAACGGTATAGGCACAGTTAAAGATACGGGTAAAGCCACACAAATGATTCAGACTGCGGCACAGCAGTATTGGCAGATTGTGGCTCAGTCTGAAGCGGATTTAATTTATATCGTCGGCCGGTTTTATAGTCTGGCTGAATATCCATTGCCGACACGTGATAAAGCTGTACAGTACCTGAATCAGGCGGTTGCGAAAGATTCGAAAGAGGCAGCATGGTTCCTGTACCAAGCTCTGTCAGGCATTTATCCTGTGTTTATCAATAATGCAGAGCTGGCCAATCGTTATCTGCATCAGGCTGCGCAATTGGGTCATGCCCAGGCACAAGCAGAATTGGGCTTGAAGTATCTTAAAGGGCAACAGATTGCGCAGGATATTACCTTAGGTTTGAGCTATCTGCAAAAAGCAGCCGCTCAGCAGAATGGTGTGGCGCTAAATGCTCTGGGTGAAGCCTATGAGCAAGGTCAAGGTGTTGAGAGTAATATTGAGCAAGCCGTACAGTATTATCAGCAGGCGGCAGCGCAGGTGAATGCAGATGCCTATAGTCATCTTGGGCGTTTATATACCAAAGGCATTGGCGTGGAGCGTGATATTGGGATTGCACGGGACTGGCTGGAAAAAGGCAGTTTGCTCGGGCATGAGCGATCAACTGAATTATTGAAAAATGTGCATGCCTATTTGCAAATGAAGTAATTTTTATTGACATCACGCAATATAAAAAACCGCTGTTAGACAGCGGTTTTTTTATGGTTCAAGCTTTGTTTAAGGTAATTGCTGGATTGGACTGCCACCTAATGCCTGCATTAAAGTCACATAGGCATTGTACTGGTTCTGTCGGGTTTGCACCAAAGACAGCCGCGCATTGCGCGTAGTTTCCTGTGCATCCAGCAGGTTCTTTAAAGCGACTGCACCATTACGATAACGCACTTCAGTCAAGCGTTCAGTTCTTTCTGCTAGCTCAACATTGCGTTGCTGCAAAGCCACCTGCTTAGTGAGCTCAGTCCGATTCGACAAGGCATTTTCCACATCGGCAAAGGCTTCATACATGGTCTGGCGATACTGGATAATGGCTTTTTCATATTCCAGCTCATTGACTTGCAGATCACGTTTCATGTCATTCCATTGCAGGAAAGGCAAGGTCAGACCGGCACCTAAAGTTGCAACCGGATTTTTCAGTGCATTCGAGAGGGACGTACTGCTGCCAATACCGGTGGTCAGATTGCCGGTCAAACTAATGGATGGATAGTAGCTGGCTTTGTTGGCATCTTTATTAGCTAGTGCCTTACGCAAGCGCAGTTCAGTCGCTCGAAGGTCAGGACGACGTGACAATAAACTCGCCGGTAAGTCAGCCTGAATACTCGGCAATTGAATATTCGGTAAACGGCTTGGCTCTTGAATCGCGAGCTGTTGAACCGGCATGTGCAGCAATACCGCGAGTCCGGTACGTGTTTCCACACGTTGTTGTTCAATCTGGCTTAAGGTTGCCTGTTGGCTTTGAATCGCCTGTTCCGCCTGGGTTAAATCCAGACCGGATACTGCGCCGGCACGATATTGCACTCGCACCAGATCATAGGTTTTTTGCGCGGTCGCCAGATTTTGCTGTACCACGCTATAACGTTCATTCAGATAAGCCAGTTGCCAATAGAGTTGCGCTGTGGTGCCGATCAGGCTCTGAGCAGTTGCCTGCAAGTCTTCTTCAGAGGCTAAGGCCTCCCAGCGAGCGGCTTCGGTTTGATTGGCCAGTTTGCCAAACAGATCCAGTTCATAGCTTAAGCCCGGATAACCCAGAGAAATACCGGTCGAAGAATCGCCACCACCATCTAGGCTAAAACGATGGCCCGTTGAAATTCTTGCATCACCGACACGAACGCCTTGCTGGCTTTGAGCCTGTCTGGCTTGAATGCGGGCCTGTTGTAAACTAATGCCAGCCACTGCCAGGTCGGTATTCTGCGCCAATACTTCATTCACCAAATTATTTAATTGCGGATCTTTAAATAAAGTCCACCATTGATCTGCCAGAATATCGGCATGAATCTGCTGACTAAGCACCTTATTGTTTTGAAAGCTGCCCGGCATATTAAGCGCAGGCTGTTCATACGGTGTTTTTACCACTGCGGCACAACCGACCAGCGAGCTTCCCAGCAAAAGGGCACTGGCAAGCTTGGTTAAATTCATTTGCATATCAGGTTCCTTATTCGCGAGAAAGTGCATCGACTGGATTCAGACGAGCAGCGTTACGTGCCGGGATAAAGCCAAACACAATCCCGATCAGGCTTGAGCAGACAAAGGCAGCCACAATCGAAGTGGTTGAGTATGCCATCTGGAAAGTGCCGCCGGCAAAATGGGTAATCAATTGGCCAATTCCGAGGGAAAGCAGTACACCCAAAATACCCCCCAAGATACAGACTAAAACGGCTTCAATCAGGAACTGCTGTAAAATATCACTTTGACGTGCCCCCACCGCCATACGTACCCCAATTTCCTGAGTACGTTCAGTCACTGAGACCAGCATGATATTCATTACCCCAATCCCGCCGACCACCAGTGAAATCACCGCAATCGCTGAAATCAGCAAAGTCATGGTCGCTGTGGTTTGCTGAATGGTTTCACGGATACTGTCGGCATTCTGGGTAAATACATCCTGCGCACCATGTCGCTGTACCAGCAGATTCAGAATCGCATTTTCAGCCGCTGCACTTGGGTATTCATCCTTAATCCGCACAATGATGCTACGCACATTGGATTGCCCCAGCATACGGCTCATCACGGTGGAATAAGGCAGATAGACATTCAGGCTGTCATTATTGCCCATCATGCCTTTTTGCGCGTCGATCACCCCGATAATTCGGCTCGGTACGCTTCCGAGTAAAATCACCTGACCCACCGGATTGGTGCCATCCTTAAAGAAGGTATTTTTGGTATTGGTGTCAATGACGACATCTTGCGCCTGTTGCATGACGCTACTGCGATCAAAGGGCTGACCGGACTGGAAGGTCATACCACGCACGTAGAAGAAATCTTCACTGACGCCGTTGACCGTGGTTGAAGCTTCGATTTCTTTATAACGGCCGGTGACACTGCTATTCACCGATGGGCTGACGCCATCGACATACGGTTGTTCAGCCAGCGCATCGGCATCGGCCGGAATCAGGGTTTTGGACTGTGAAGATCTGGAATTGTCCCCAAAGCCTCGACCCTGAAATACGGTAATGGTATTGGTCCCCAGACTACTGATATTTTCCAGAATCTGTTTTTGTGAGCCATTGCCCAGCGCGACCACCGAGACCACCGAAGCGATACCGATAATGATTCCGAGCATGGTCAGGAAAGTCCGCATGCGATGTGCATTCATGGCCAGCAAGGCCATACGAAAGGCTTCACCTAGACGGTCAACTGCAGAACGCCATGAAGAAATCTTCTTTTGTTCACTGCGGATTAGCGGCTGTTTTTCCAGATGCTCTTCGACTTCAGGAACATTGGGCTGATCAGAAATAATATTGCCGTCCGAGATCTCGATAATCCGCGTCGCATTTTTCGCTACATTATGATCATGTGTGACCAGAATGATGGTATGACCTTTAGCATTCAGTTCACGCAAAATGCGCATCACTTCAATACCGCTGTTCTTGTCCAATGCACCGGTCGGTTCATCGGCCAGAATCACGTCACCGCCATTCATTAACGCACGGGCAATCGAAACACGTTGCTGCTGACCACCAGAGAGCTGGCTCGGACGATTCTGGGTTTTTTCACCCAGACCCAGATCGGTCAGAATCTTGACGGCTCGCGCATGCCGTTCAGATGAATCCGCACCGGCATAAATCGCAGGGACTTCGACATTGCCTGCTGCATTTAAATCGCCCAGCAGATGATAACGCTGAAAAATAAAGCCGAAATATTCACGGCGTAATTGCGCC
Organism: Acinetobacter sp. AR2-3; assembly: GCF_001878775.1. NCBI lineage: Bacteria > Pseudomonadati > Pseudomonadota > Gammaproteobacteria > Moraxellales > Moraxellaceae > Acinetobacter > Acinetobacter sp. AR2-3. The sequence continues at coordinate 10,921 of NZ_MJIQ01000056.1, read as the reverse complement.
AGTTCATCCGCTTCCAGTTCCCGGGTTTCACGGCCTTTGACCTTGTAGCTACCCGTGGTCGGTTTGTCCAGACAACCCAGAATGTTCATCAGGGTCGATTTACCGGAACCGGACTGGCCGACAATCGCTACCAGTTCACCCGGATAAATCTCCAGATTCACCCCTTTTAAAATCTGGACCGTACTTTCACCCGCAGGGAATTCACGAACCAGATTTTTCACCTCGAGGAGAGGCTGTTGTTGTGAATTCATGCTTACATTCTCATTGGGCCACGGCTATTGCCACCGCGTTTTGCCGCATCATTGGAGGTATCAGAACCATCGGCAATCACCACCTGATCACCACGTTTTAAACCTTTCAGCACTTGCGCAGTGGCACGGTTATTCAAGCCGATTAATACAGGGGTTGGTTTCGCAGTACCATCGGCTTGCAAGACACGAACCACGCCACGCTGTGCTTTACCTTGCTCAATCAGCGCAAGTTCTGCTTCAGACAGGTTTAGACGCGCTGGACGTTCACCGGCAGGGCGGTTACCTTGAGCCGAATCGCCTTCAGGACGTGATGCCGAGCCGCCTTCACCGAGAGAACCCTCACCACGCGCTTCACCACGATTGGCACGTGGAGGACGGTTTGAACCTTGAATGGCCGCAGCAGGAATGGTCAGCACATTTTTAGCTTCATCCAGTACGATATAAACTTGCGCAGTCATATCAATACGCAATTTTCCATCTTCATTCGGGACATCGAACAATGCGTTGTAATACACCGCAGAACTTGACGATGAGCTTGAGGTATTGCCATCGGTATTAATTGAATTGGGTGCAGGCTCAACCTGACGCAGTTTGGCGTAAATCTTTTTCTCGTTATTGCCTAAGGTAGTGAAATAAACCGTCTGACCTTCTTCAACTTTCATGACATCCGCTTCAGAAATTTCAGCTTTAATGGTCATGGTGTCGAGTTTGGCCAGTTTAACAATGGTCGGCGCACTCTGGTTGGCATTCACGGTTTGACCTTCTTCAGTCACAATCGCCACAATCGTGCCATCCATCGGGGCTACAATCTGGGTATAGCCAAGATCTTCTTTGGCAGTCGCCAGCGTCAAACGCGACTGTTCAATCTGTGCATTGATAGCGGTGATATCCGCTTGCGCCGTTTTATAGTTCGCAAATGCCGATTCCAGCTCTGAGCGAGAAGTGGCATCCTGTGCATACATGGCTTTCTGACGGTTGTATTCAGCTTCAACTTTGGCCAAATTCGCCTGTCTTACTGCAAGTTGTGCCATCTGATTTTTAATGCTGGCTTCAGCGGTTTTTAAATCATTTTCCTGACGAACGGAGTCAATCCGCGCAATCAGCTGACCTTGCTTGACCTGATCGCCCAGTTCTACATACATTTTTCTGACCTGACCCGAAACCTGCGCCCCTACGCTGACCATCTTGGTCGCTTCCAGAATACCAGTCGCCAGTACAGAGCTTTCGATATCGCCTTGGGTGACTTCAGCCGTAATATATTGCGGAGGCTGTTCTTTGGGTTTGAGGAAGTACCACCCCGCAGCGATGAGCGCAATGGCAATCACGGCGGCCATAATCAATTTCGTCGGTTTTATTTTTGGCATGATCAATATCGGTTCAAAATCAGAGAATTGTGAACGATTATAAAAGCGAAATTAGGATAAATCGTGTATTTTTTTAAACTAATAGGAATGATTATTATTTTATTTTTCGAATTTTGACAAAGACTTAGTGAAATAGGGGCTTGCCACAGATACTGGAAATCGCCTGTAGTACCAAATGCTCCGGATTTTCATGTCCGAGTCCTTTAATTGAGGCATCAATTCTTAATAATAACCCCGGCCAGGCCAGAAAAGTCTGTGGGCTGAGACGGCGCAAGGCTTGTTGATATAAGCCGACTTTGGTTTTCCAGATCCCGATTTGCAAGGCATTTTGCGGTTGTTCAAACAGCTGCATCAACAGACGCATTTCCTTGCTGAGACTCCATAAAATCAGGCTCATCGGTTCACCTGAAACGACTAGATACTGAAAAATTTTGATCGACTGGGAAAGATTACCTTGTAGCAGGGCATCGCTCAAATCATAGGTGCTATAACGTGACTGATCTTGTAAACATGCATATAAATGATCAACCTGAATGATATCGACTTCAGCAAAGGTATCGCTAACCCGCATCAGGCTGTTCTTTGCTGCAAGCAGGTTGTGCTCATGATGTTGTTCCAGCCATTGCCAGGCATCATTGGCTAAACGAATGCCGAGTTTTTCAGCTTCAATACCCAGAATCTGCTGCCGGTCTTTTGGATAATTGGCCACCAGCGAAACATTCACACCATTGGCATCAATCAGCTGAAAGAAACTGGATTTCAGGCTATTACTATCCTGTTTGGGCATCACCACCAACAGCAGGTTTTGTTCATTATGCTGCAAATAGTTTTTCAGTAACTTGATTGCGCTGGCATCCGGTTTGATATTGCCATGTACTTCAATCGCCAACTGGGTTGAAAACAGCGACAAGCTGTTCAAGGCATTAAAGACGGTTTTCCAGTCGGCGACCGAACTAATGTCATAGCGTTGACGTTCAATGTCCTGCTTTTGCCAGCTGGCCCGAAAGGCATCAATTAAATTCTGTTCCAGCAAAGGCTCTTGACCATGCAAGACCCAAGCACCGCGAGCTTCATCGACACGTTTCAGGGCTTGCAGATAATCAAGTTTCATAAAGAGGTCTTATTGAGCAGGTTGCGCTGAGGTATTTTGTTTGGCTAAGGGTAAGCGGTTCGATGAAATCTGACGCGCGATCTGCTGCGCCACATCATCAATAATGACCTGATTCAGATATTTTTGTTCCTGGTCATCGGTGTTGACCGTTTCAATATCATATTGATACGTACGTGTTGCCACGACAGTGCGTGGTTCAGTGATCGGATTGCCTTGTGCATCTTCAATCCGGAAAGTCACGTTTAAACGTAACAAGGTTTCAACTAGTTTACCGTTCAGTTCCAGACGGCGAGGGGTGTAATCCAGGACACGTAACACATAAGCATTGGGTGCATTACTCAGCTGTACGCCTGCAGCACCGAGGTAAACTGCCAGTTTCTCTTGCAGTTCTTCAGTATTGGGCGGTAAAGACAGGCTCATGACAGAGTAAGCAACAGGGGCGGAGCTCGGATTGGTTCCTTTCAGATGAAAGCCACAGCCGACTAAGCCTGCACTCAGACCACAAGTTAAAACAATTGCTGCTAAATGTTTGCCCAAATGCATGTGTTGCCCTCTATGCTTCCCGAAGGGGAATATTTGAAATCCTGAACTGGATTGTAAAGTCAAAGCCCGTTGGCTGGCAACGGGCTTTGTTTGGGAATTGTGAAATCCTTCAGAAAGTTCCTTCTCCCTCTGGGAGAAGGTTAGGATGAGGGGTTATATATTTACCTCTCCCTAGCCCTCTCCTGAGAGGAGAGGGAACTTAAGGATTTAAACCACCAAATTCACTAATTTATTCGGTACCACAATTTCTTTCTTGGTTGGACCCGTCAAGAATTGCTGAACTTCAGGCAATGCTTTGGCTTGAGCCAAGATGTCATCTTTAGAGGCATCTACAGATACTTCTAACTTGCCACGGAGTTTACCGTTGACTTGAACCACGATGGTTTGCGTATTACGTGTCAGCGCAGACTCATCTACCGCAGGGAACAAAGTTGAATTCAATTCAATCCCAAATTCAGCCAATAAAGTCTGGCTTAAATGCGGTGCAAATGGTGCAACTAAAGTTAACAGCGTGGTAATTGATTCACGTGCAACAGCAACGTCATTGTCATCTTGGGCTTCAAACTTGTTGTTGGCGTTTAGAAGTTCCATCAATGCAGCAATGGCGGTGTTAAATGCATGACGACGTTCGATGTCATCACCGACTTTTTGGATGGTTTCGTGTGTCTTACGACGTAGGTCTTGCGCAGCCGTAGACAGTGCCGATTTGTCGATGTTTGCAGCAGTATTCGCTTTTTCAAGGAAACCTGTTGCTAAACGCCATACACGTTTCAGGAAGCGGTTTGCACCTTCAACACCGGCATCAGACCATTCCAGTGATTGATCAGGTGGTGCAGCAAACATCATGAATACACGTGCCGTATCTGCGCCGTACTGGTCAATAATCGATTGTGGGTCGATACCGTTATTTTTCGATTTCGACATTTTTTCCTGACCACCAACCACAACTTCCTGGCCATCTTCTTTATATTTTGCAGAAAGCACACGGCCTTTTTCGTCTTTTTCAAGTTCGATATCTGCCGGGTTAAACCAGGTTTTCTTGCCAGATTCAGCTTCACGATAGAAGGTATCTGCAAGCACCATCCCTTGCGTTAACAAGTTAGTGAATGGTTCATTGCCTTGTACCACGCCTTCATCACGCATCAATTTGTGGAAGAAGCGTGCATAAAGCAAATGCAGAATCGCGTGTTCAACACCACCGATGTATTGGTTGACAGGTAACCAAGTTTGACCCGCTTCAGGTTTTACCATGCCATCAGTAAAGTCTGGAGATGCATAACGTGCATAGTACCAAGATGATTCCACGAAGGTATCTAGCGTATCTGTTTCACGACGAGCATCGCCACCACAGCTTGGGCATGACGTTTCGTAGAATTCAGGCATTTTGTTCAACGGGTTACCCGAGCCATCAGGTACGACATCAGTCGGTAAGACCACTGGAAGTTGCTCTTCAGGTACAGGAACCTGACCACATTTTTCACAGTTGATCATTGGAATTGGGCAACCCCAATAACGCTGACGAGATACACCCCAGTCACGTAAACGGAATTGAACTTTAGAACTTGCCAGACCTGTTGCTTCTAATTTGGCAAGGAATGCATCGTATGCATTCTGGAAATCTAGACCGTCAAATTCGCCTGAATTGACCAGTTTACCTTCTTTCGAGCCATACCATTCTTGCCATTGAGTCGCATCAAAGTCAGCATCATCTGCGCCTTTGGCATCAATCACTTGCTTGATGGTCAAGCCATATTTATTGGCAAATTCGAAGTCACGTTCATCGTGTGATGGAACCGCCATCACTGCACCTGAACCATAAGACATCAGTACGTAGTTGGCGATCCAAACCGGAACTTCTTCGCCAGTCACAGGATGCTTCACAGAAAGACCGGTTGCCATGCCTTTTTTCTCGGCAGTGGCAAGATCCGCTTCTGCCACAGAACCCATACGGCATTCTTCAATGAATGCAGCCAATTCTGGGTTTGTTTCAGCCGCTTTCAGCGCCATCGGGTGCTCTGCTGCAACTGCAACATACGTTACGCCCATCAAGGTATCGGCACGGGTAGTAAATACCGTTAAACCATCTGCATACACGTCAGGATTTGCTGAAGGGAAAGTGATGTCCATCCCTTGTGAGCGGCCAATCCAGTTACGCTGCATGGTCAACACTTGTTGTGGCCAGCCATCTTTAAGCGTGTCTAAATCGTCAAGTAACTCTTGCGCATAATCAGTGATGCGGAAGTAGTACATTGGAATATCACGCTTTTCTACCAATGCACCTGAACGCCAGCCACGACCATTTTCAACCTGTTCGTTGGCAAGAACAGTCTGATCGACCGGATCCCAATTCACGGTTGAAAGCTTACGGTAGATCAAGCCTTTTTTATAAAGCTGAACAAATAGCCATTGTTCCCAACGATAGTATTCAGGGGTACAGGTCGCAAATTCACGATCCCAATCTACGGCTAGACCGAGTTTTTTCAACTGGTCACGCATGTAAGCAATATTTTCAAATGTCCATTTTGCCGGTGCAACCTGGTGTGCAATCGCTGCGTTTTCAGCAGGCAGACCAAAAGCATCCCAACCCATCGGTTGCAGGACAGTTTCACCTTTTAAGCGATGGAAACGGCTGATCACGTCACCAATCGTATAGTTACGCACATGACCCATATGTAGCTTGCCACTTGGGTAAGGGAACATCGAGAGAATATAACGACGTGGACCTTCTACTTTGTCGGCAACTTTAAAGGCTTTGCGAGATTCCCAATCCTGTTGGACTTGAGGCTCAATCGCACTGGCTTGATATTCGGAATCAATGTGAGTAGTCATAAACGTATCAGTGAATTACGGTGAAAAAAGTCTGTTGCACAGCATAGCGCAAAATGTACCTAAAAGTGAATTTTGCGCCGGCATTTCCCGAAGAAAAAACACGCTGTTCTATATAGAGGTGTCTTATAAAGCAACTGCACGATTTTTAGATTGCTGCAAGGCTTCGTTGGCTTCACGTTGTTGCTGGTCCTGATTCGCAGGAACTTGAGGGGCTTGTTGCTGTTGTTCTTGAGGTGTGTTCTCGGTTTGAACTTCAGTTTCAGTAGTTCTAGATGATGCTGGTGCTGAATTTTTCCAGCCATAGGTATCCACTGTGGTGGCTTTTTTCGCAGATTTCGGTGGTGGTGTTTTCGTATAGTGCGTGGTGCCCTTGGTATCGACCCATTTATAATACTGGATTGCTGAAGCACTGCTGCTACAGATGCCTAGAGAAATTGCACAACTCAGACTTAAGGCAGTTAAAAAAGATATTTTCATTGTTTTTGAGCCTCTGTGTTCTAGCCATAAAATACTACAAAACATTGTAGTGATTTTCACAGTAAAAATAATGATTTTTTTATCCGCTCTATTCATGATTAAGAGTCGAACAGCTTCTGCATCTCGTTTGTAGAAGTGGTGAGCAAATTTTCAGACACAAAATTTATTGATAAACAACTTCACTTGATTTAATAAAAATTCATTCATTTTTTTTATATAAGACATACTAAAAATTTATAAAATTAAATATATAAGTTTATGAATTTTATTGGATTAAATATTATTAGATTAATTCTTTATTACTGTCTTTGCTCTAGATCGCTGTTAAAAACAGCAAATCAGGTGTTTTTAAGCGCATATTGCCTGTTTTTTAAACTTGACTTTAAAGCCTGAAAACACAAGAATGCTGCAATAGTTTTATATGCCTTAATCGATCACCCTTCGACTAAGTGTCATTTCATGCAGTGGGCGATTTCTCTAGCCGAGAAATTGAACAAAGCTAAGCAAAATATGTTTATCCCAACATGTTTTAGGTCTTGTATTGCTCGAACAGCCAAGAGATCAGATTTTTTTCCTATTGCTATGAAAACTATGAAATTTGTGTGCTATAACAGTGCAGACAGTTAACAAATGAAACACTGCAAATGCCTCCCATTTGTGCAGTGTCATAATATTAGGGTGAATCACGTTGGAACTTCTATCTGGTGGTGAAATGCTTGTTCGCGCATTAGCGGACGAAGGCGTTGAACATGTTTTTGGATACCCAGGCGGCGCAGTTCTTCATATTTATGATGCGCTATTTCAACAAGACAGAATCAATCATTATCTCGTACGTCACGAACAGGCTGCCGGTCACATGGCCGATGCTTACTCACGCGTGACAGGCAAGACCGGTGTTGTGCTAGTGACTTCAGGTCCGGGTGCAACCAACACGGTAACGCCAATTGCAACGGCCTATATGGACTCAATCCCGATGGTGATTTTGTCAGGTCAGGTTGCGAGTCATCTGATTGGTGAAGATGCATTCCAGGAAACCGATATGGTCGGTATTTCACGTCCAATCGTGAAACATAGTTTCCAGGTGCGTCATGCCAGCGAAATTCCTGCAATTATCAAAAAAGCCTTCTATATTGCGTCTTCAGGTCGTCCAGGTCCTGTAGTGATCGATATTCCAAAGGATGCGACCAATCCTGCAGAGAAATTTGCTTACGAATACCCAGAAAAAGTGAAGATGCGTTCGTATCAGCCACCATTTCGTGGTCATTCAGGTCAAATTCGTAAAGCAATTGAAGAATTAATCAACGCTAAACGCCCAGTGATTTACTCAGGCGGTGGTGTAGTTCAAGGCAATGCTTCAGCACAATTGACAGAACTGGCGCATTTATTGGGTTATCCAGTGACCAATACCTTGATGGGTCTTGGCGCATTCCCGGGTAATGATGAACAGTTCATCGGTATGTTGGGGATGCACGGTACTTACGAAGCCAACATGACCATGCACAATGCAGATGTAATTCTGTGTGTGGGTGCGCGTTTCGATGACCGTGTTACTAATAACCCTGCGAAATTCTGTCCGAATGCAAAAGTCATTCATATTGATATCGACCCAGCGACGATTTCAAAAACCATTATGGCGCACATTCCAATTGTCGGTGCTGTAGAGCCTGTACTGAATGAGATGTTGAACCAGTTAAAACAGCTTAATGTTTCTAAGCCAAATCCTGAAGCGATTGCGGCATGGTGGAAACAGATCAATGAATGGCGCAAGGTTCATGGTGGTCGTTTTGAGGCGGGTGTTGATGGTGTAATGAAGCCACAACAAGTGGTTCAGGCATTGGACAAAGTGACCAATGGCGAAGCGATCATTACTTCTGACGTCGGTCAGCATCAAATGTTTGGTGCGATGTATTACAAATACAAACGTCCACGTCAATGGATCAACTCAGGTGGTCTAGGCACCATGGGTGTAGGCTTGCCGTATGCAATGGCTGCGAAGCTTGCATACCCAGAACAGCAAGTAGTGTGTATCACTGGTGAAGCATCGATTCAGATGTGTATCCAGGAACTGTCGACCTGTAAGCAATATGGCCTGAATGTAAAAATCCTGTGCCTGAATAACCAGTCTTTAGGGATGGTAAAACAATGGCAAGATATGAACTATGAAGGACGTCATTCAAGTTCTTATGTAGATTCATTGCCTGATTTTGCCAAACTGATGGAAGCCTATGGTCATGTCGGTATTCAGATTAATCATGCCGATGAGCTAGAGTCGAAGCTTGCAGAAGCGATGGCGATTAACGACAAGTGCGTATTTATTAACGTTATGGTAGATCGTACCGAGCACGTTTATCCGATGTTGATTGCGGGTCAGTCGATGCAGGATATGTGGTTGGCTAAAGGGGAGCGCACGAAATGAGACATATTATCTCTGTACTCGTAGAAAACGAATCAGGCGCGCTTTCTCGTTTAGTGGGTTTGTTTTCACAGCGTGGCTACAATATCGAAACATTGAATGTTGCTCCGACTGAAGATCCAACGCTTTCACGTTTGACATTGACCACTTATGGTGATGATCACAAGATTGAGCAAATTACCAAACAGCTTAACAAGTTGGTTGAAGTGGTGAAAGTGGTTGACCTGTCTGAAGGTGCACATATTGAGCGTGAATTGATGCTGATTAAAGTCAAAGCATTGGGTTCATCGCGTGACGAAATCAAACGTACTGCGGATATTTTCCGTGGTCAGATTGTCGATGTAACACCAACGACCTATACCATTCAAATCGCGGGTACAACTGAAAAAGTGGATGCGTTTATTGATGCACTTGCTGAACACACGATTTTAGAAGTCGTACGTTCAGGTGTATCAGGTATCGCACGCGGCGAAAAAGTACTCACCATCTAATTTAAATATTTCCTCATCCTAATAAGAAGGGGGTATCAGGCAATGTAAATTTAAGGGTCATTGCCTGATTTAACGGACAAACAAGCATTTAAGCGGAGACAGCAATGCAAATTTTTTACGATAAAGACTGTGACTTATCTATCATCCAATCTAAGAAAGTAGCGATCATTGGTTACGGTTCACAAGGCCACGCGCATGCGCTTAACCTGAAAGATTCTGGTGTTGACGTAACTGTAGGTTTACGTGCGAACTCTGCTTCTTGGAAGAAAGCTGAAAATTCAGGTCTTAAAGTTGCTGAAGTTCCTGCTGCTGTAGCACAAGCTGACGTAGTGATGATTTTGACTCCAGATGAGTTCCAATCTCAACTTTACCGTGACGTAATTGAGCCAAACATCAAGCAAGGCGCTACTTTAGCATTTGCTCATGGTTTCTCGATTCTTTATAACCAAGTTGTTCCACGTGCTGACTTAGACGTAATCATGGTTGCACCTAAAGCTCCTGGTCACACCGTACGTTCTGAATACCAACGTGGTTCAGGTGTTCCTGACCTTATCGCGATTCACCAAGATGCTTCTGGTAATGCGCGTAACGTTGCTCTTTCTTACGCTTCAGGCGTAGGTGGCGGCCGTACAGGTATCATCGAAACTTCATTCCGTGAAGAAACTGAAACTGACCTTTTCGGTGAGCAAGCAGTTCTTTGTGGTGGTGCTGTTGAATTGGTTAAAATGGGCTTCGAAACTCTGGTTGAAGCTGGTTATGCACCAGAAATGGCGTATTTCGAATGTCTACACGAACTTAAATTGATCGTTGACTTAATGTTCGAAGGCGGTATCGCGGACATGAACTACTCAGTGTCAAACAACGCTGAATACGGCGAATATGTAACGGGTACTGAAGTAATCAACGAACAGTCTCGTGAAGCAATGCGTAATGCGCTTAAACGTATTCAATCTGGCGAATACGCGAAGATGTTTATTCAAGAAGGTGCGTTGAACTACCCATCTATGACTGCCCGTCGTCGTCAAAATGCTGCTCATGGTATCGAAGTTACTGGTAACAAGTTACGTGCGATGATGCCTTGGATTCAAGCGAACAAAATCGTAGATAAAGAAAAGAACTAAGGTTTCGTGCCTTAAAAAGAGGAAAGCAGCGCTTGCCTCTTTTTTCGTACCTTGGATCCAAGCAAACAAAATCGTAGATAAAGAGAAAAACTAATTTCTCGAATCAATTGATTTGAATGCGAAAACCCACTTAATTTGAGTGGGTTTTTTATTTCTATGTTTACGTGCCTTAAAAAATGGGGAAAGCAGTGCTTTCCCCATTTTTTAATATCTTGGAGCCAAGCAAACAAAATCGTTGATAAATAGAAAAACTAATCTCTTAATTGGCTGATTTTTATGCTATAAAAGCCCTGCCAAAGCGGTAATGCCAGTCAGTTAAGC
>NZ_MJIQ01000055.1:0-10881 GCF_001878775.1 Acinetobacter sp. AR2-3 | reverse complement strand
CCTTTAATTGCTGCGAGAGCAACTTTAACTTTAAACTCTGCTGAATGATTACGACGTTTTCTTCGTGTCATGGTTGACTCCAAAAACAAGCATTTCCCATGCTTATTGGGGAGTAGATTATCACTTATAGGCGTGGTCTAAAATCCTAGAACCACATCATTTGTTTAGAATTTTCAACTTTAGAAGCTTTTAAATTCTTTTCAAGAAATAACAAGCCGCCATCTGCATAACTAAAACTTGCGATACTAAAGAATGCACTAATTAACAGTAATTTAGTACAAAATTTATTTTTGAATAGCATGTTTATTTACTCTCATTTAATACTTGTTAGATATTCTAACTTTAAAGAATTAACACCCAGAGGACTCATAAATTACATTCTTGTAATTTTAAAATGTCTCAGGATGGTGTTTAAAGTGCGTGTGATAAATAGAAGTGTAATACAGGAAAATGGTAAGGTTTATCAGCCTAGTCATCTGTCCATTATGTAGAAAGAGCAGCACTTTAATGTTTATGCTGTTCCAATGTATTACATTCCTTACTTTCTATTTGTAACGTAATTTCAGTAATATTATGATTATGTTTTAGAACTTCTAAGGCCTTTTGATAGAGTTGATCTGTATTGCTATTCGGAGCAACCAAATGAGCAGTTAAATGAATATTTTTTGAGGATATAGCCCAGACTTTCAACTGATGAATCCCTTCAACGCCCTCTAGCTTCAATAAATCATTTCTTAACGACTCAATATCAATCTCATCAGGAACTCCTTCAAGCAGAATATTAATACTTTGTTTTAATAAAATCCAAGTTCGAGGTAAGACCCAGAAGCCAATTAACACAGCGATTACGGTATCAACCCACATCCACTGGGTAAAATAAATAACTATTCCTCCGATAATCACGCCTATCGATCCTAGAGCATCACTAAGAACTTCTAAATATGCACCTTTTATATTTAGACTTCCTTCAGCACTAGCAGAAAGGATTTTCATTGAAATCAAATTTACGACCAAACCAATGACCGCGACAATCATCATTTCAACACTTTGAATTTCAGCAGGGTTCGTAAAACGTTGATAAGCTTCATATACAATATATATTGCTACCACAAAAAGCATCACTGCATTAAACAGAGCCGCTAAAATTTCGAATCGCTGATAGCCAAAAGTTCTTTTATCATCTGCGGCTTTTTTACCAATTTTGATAGCAGCAAGAGCAATAGCTAATGCGGCTACATCAGTAAACATGTGAGCGGCATCAGACAGTAATGCTAAACTTTGGGTAATAAAAGCAGCGACAACTTCTACTATTAAGAAAGTAGTCGTTAAACCCAAAGCAAACATTAATTTCTTACTATTTCCTTCAGTAACAACCGCATGGCTATGATCATGATGTTCTGACATAAAATTTTCCTTATTTAATCCATGATTAGCAGAGATATTTGAGACAGACCCAATATCTCTGCTAAAAGTTGCTTAATCTAATGGATTAAGAAGCTTTCTTTTCATTCATCCACCGGTACAGTACGGGCAATAAAACCAATGTAAGCAGGGTAGAGGAGATAATTCCTCCAATAACCACTGTTGCTAAAGGTCTCTGTACTTCTGCCCCAGTCCCGGTTGCCAAAGCCATCGGAACAAACCCAAGGGAAGCAACACAAGCGGTCATCAGCACAGGTCTAAGACGCAAAATTGCACCCTGCCACGTTGCATAATAAAGGTCATATTGCTGTCGCAACTCTTTGATAAAGGTGAGCATGACTAAGCCATTCAGTACAGCCACCCCCGATAGTGCAATGAAGCCAACCCCTGCTGACATGGATAATGGAATGTCACGCAACCACAACGCGATTAAGCCTCCACATAAGGCAAACGGTACACCACTAAAGACCAGTAAGCTTTCTTTGATATTATGGAATACAGCCATCAATAAAATAAAGATCGTCAACAATGCGAGCGGAACCACCAATTGCATACGCGCTTTTGCAGACATCAGATTTTGAAATTGACCGCCATAATCTATCCAATAACCGCTTGGTAATTCCTGTTTGGATAACGTGCTCTGAAGCTCTGTTACGAATGAGCCTAAATCACGTCCTTCTACATTTGCAGTAATAACCACTCGACGTTTACCATTTTCACGGCTGACCTGATTAATACCCAGGATATTTTCAACGCGTGCAACATCTTGCAGTTGAACTAAACCTCCATTCGGCAATTGAATAGGGAGTACTGCTAACTGTTCAGGACTACGTTGCGAGTCATCTAGACGAATCACAAAATCAAAACGCTTGTCTCCCTGTAAAATTGTTCCAACATTCTGGCCACCGACACTTGTAGCTACCAGATCCTGAATTGCTCTTACCGACAAGCCGTATTGTGCGGCTCTGGACTTATCAACTTCTACATTCAACAAGGGTAAGCCGCTGGTTTGCTCTACATTAACGGCTGTCGCGCCTGAAATTGATTTAATTTTCTGAGAAATCTTATTCGCTTCACGATTCAGAATTTCCATATCATCGCCAAATAATTTGACACCCACATCACTTCGCACCCCTGAAATTAACTCGTTAAAACGCAGTTCAATGGGTTGCGAGAACTCACTGTTATTTCCCGGCAATGTCGCTAAGAAAGTAATCATTCTTTGGCGAAGCTCATCAATCGTTTGTTTTGGATCAGGCCATTCATCATGAGGTTTTAACAGTACCACGCCATCTGAAATGTTGGGTGGCATGACATCTGTGGCCACTTCTGCTGTACCGGTACGGGCAAAGATTGCTTTAATTTCAGGAAATTCTTTCAACAGTAACTTTTCAGTATTTTCCTGCATTCTCAGTGACTGTTCTAACCCTGTACTTGGGGAACGCATTTGCTGAACAGCAAAATCACCTTCACCCAGTTGAGGTGCAAACTCGCTACCTGTTTGAGTGGCTAGCACACCCGTAAGCACTAAAATACAGGCAGCCACAATAGTCACAAATAAACGAAGCTCATAGGCTTTATCTAAAAGCAATTCATATTTGGTTTTAAGCCAATGCATCCAGCGACTTTCGGTTTCCTTGACTTCTCCAGTGACAAATAGGGCAACTGCGGCTGGCACAAAAGTGACAGATAAAATCATGGCCCCAATTAAAGCCAGTACAACCGTCATTGCCATAGGATGGAAAAGTTTGGCTTCTACACCCGTCAGGGTAAAGATAGGTAGATAAACCACCAAAATAATTAACTGTCCAAAGATGAGAGGACGACGCGCCTGTTTTGCAGCCAAGAAGACTTCTTTAAATCTTTCAGAACGGCTAAGTAAACCACCTTTCAGCTTCTGAGCTTCTGCTAGCCGACGGATACAGTTTTCTACAATAACCACTGCACCATCAATAATAATACCGAAGTCCAGTGCCCCTAAACTCATCAGATTTGCACTAATCTTCTGCTCTGCCATTCCCGTCAAGGTAAACAGCATTGACAGTGGAATAACGCAAGCCGTGATCAGCGCAGCACGGAAATTACCTAGAAAGAGAAATAAAATAACAATGACGAGGATTGCACCCTCAATCAAATTTTTCTGAACGGTTTTGATCGCCCGATCAACCAAATGTGTACGGTCATACACAGTCTCAATCACCACACCTTTTGGTAGCGATTGCTGGATCGATTGCACCTTTTCATCAATGGCTTGGGCAACGGTACGGCTATTTTCTCCCATCATCATCATGGCAATACCCAATACAGTTTCTTCACCATTATAGGTTGCAGCCCCTGTTCTCAAGTCATGACCAATAGATACCTTGGCAACATCTGCCACCCGAATCGGATAGCCGTTTTTATTGGCAATACTGATGTTCTGAATATCTTCAATCGTGTTTAAAGTGCCGGGAACACGAACCGTTAGCTGTTGTCCATTTTTCTCAATATAGCCAGCACCACGGTTTTCATTATTTTCTGTTAAGGCGGTCTGTAAATCAGTCAAAGGAATTTGCAATTGCTGCAATCGGTTCAGGTCAGGGGCAACCACATAGGTCTTGTTAAATCCACCAATACTATTGATTTCCGCAACACCTTTCACGCGCTGTAATTGCGGCCTCACAATCCAGTCCTGAATTTCACGTAAATCCATCGCCGAATAAGGGGTTCCATCCGGCTTTTTAGCATTTGGTTCGGCTTTAATCACCCATTGATAGATTTCACCTAAACCTGTCGAAATAGGCGACATGTTAGGTTGCACATCTTCAGGCATTTCTCCCATTGCTTCTTGCAAGCGCTGGTTGATAAGCTGTCTGGCCCAGTAAATATCCGTGCCATCTTCAAAAATGATGGTCACTTGCGATAAGCCGTAGCGTGAAATCGAACGGGTTTGTTCCATTTTCGGCATGCCTGACATGGCATTCTCAATTGGATAGGTAATCCGCTGTTCCATTTCCAAAGCAGTAAAGCCATTGGCAGAAGTGTTGATCTGTACTTGTGTATTGGTGATATCAGGCACGGCATCAATCGGCAGCTTTTGATAGCTGTAAATGCCTACGCCAATCCAGGCCACAATAAACAGCATGACCCAGATGGCATTATGAATTGAAAACTGGATCAGTCGATCAAACAGTCCTTCAGGCTTTATTGACTCATTATTAGATATTTGAGAATTTTCAGTGCCCATGTGAAGCCTCTCCTTTTTCCATTTCAGATTTCAGTAAGAAACTACCTTGAGCGGCATATTTTTGTCCCTGATTAAGCCCATTTACCACTTCAATCCACTGGCTCTCCCCAGATGACTGACCTAATTTCACCGGCTGCGGACTGAATTCAACTTTCTGTCCATGTTGAGTGGCGACAAAAACCACATCCTTTCCATCGATATTCTGAACTGCTGACTTAAGCACCCGTAATGCGGTACTTTCACTCTTTTGTTGCAGCAGTACGTTTACCATCAAGTTTGGACGTAATTCGGTTGCATTCGATTCAACTTTTGCTCGAACCTGAAGACGACCCGTTTGAGTATCCGCTTCAGTATTTAAAGTCTGGATAACTGCCTGATAGACCTTTTCAGTTTGCAAGGATTTAAATTCGATCTTTTGATTCGGGGCTAAACCCATAATTTCAGAATTTGGAACAATAAACTCAAGCCAGAGCTGATCTAACCGGTCTATAGTAAAGAGCTGATCGGCTAACTGAACATTTTCTCCGAGCACCAAATCCTTTTTACTGATCACGCCGGAAATGGGGGCTTTCAAAATATAGCGCCCGTTACTGGTATTCACAGCACCAAACGCACTTAAACGTGATTGGGCCGATTGGACCTGAATTTGCGCCCGTTTATAGCTGTTGTAAGCACGTTGATAGTCCTGTTTTGCTGAAATACCCTGTGACCACAGCTGACGCTCACGCTCGAAGTCCTGTTTCGCCAGTTCAAGGTTGGTTTGTTCAATTTTTAGATTGGCCTGCTGATCGACTAAATCAGGAACAAGCAACGTGGCCAAAGACTGTCCTTTCTGAACTTTTTGGCCGAGTTCTACATAGACATTTTCGACATGACCACTAAAACTCGGAGAGACATGCGCTTGCTGGTCGGTATTCACGTTAAGTTTTGCTGGATAAGAACTTAATTTAACCACCGGACCTTGATCGACTGCTGATAACTGTATGCCTTGTTCAACCAGTTGCTTGGCCGTCAGGCTCACGCCTTCTGCATGCTCTTCGGTTTCACCGCCATGTTCCTCTTTGCCTTCTTCACTTCCATGTTCCTCTGCGCCTTCTTCCTCTGCATGTTCATCTGATGTTTCAGATTTATTCTTACCCGACAAGATCAAGAAAATACTGAGTAGTACGGTTGCGCCGATGACCAAACCAATCAGTAGAGGTTGAGAGATTTTTCCGCTCTGTTTTTTTAAGCTGTTTTTAAGATCGAACATGTTAATTTCCCCCACCAATGACAGGCATGGCCTGTATGTCTTGCCATAAGTTTTGATTGATTTGTGCAATAGCATCTTTCGACATGACTTCACTTGGGCTAATGCCTAAGCTCAAACTTTCTGCTTCAATGGCCTTTTGCCAGCCATCCCGTAACAACTGGACTTTACGCAGACGGATGTCTTGTAATTGAAGCGTGGCTTGCTGAACATCGGTTAAAGCAAACTTGCCTGCCAAGAAACCTTGTAGCGTCTTACTTTGAACTTGAGTCGCCAAAGGAATTTGAGTCTCGTCAACGACTTTGAATTGCAGCTCTAAACCCTGCAACTCGGTTAAAATTGTGCCTATTTGCAGCGCATTTTGCTTTAGATAAAACTCTTTCTGACGCTCTAATAAGTTCATTTTTTCTTGCGCGATTTTTATGCCATTTTGCTGACGATCGAAAATATTAAGCGGTACACTGACTCCGACTACTAATTGATTTTGTGTGGAGTTTTCCAAGGATTGGGTGCGGTTGACACCTAGGTTTAAAGTGGGGTTAGGACGTGCCTTTGCCCTTAGTTGATCAACCGTTGCTTGAGACTCTAATACCAGTAAAGCTCGATATTTCTCAACGTAGTTTTCCGCTAAATATTCTTGAACCTGCTGATGAGTCGATTTTGGCCAGAGCTTTTGTGAAGAGAGGTTTACCTGCAATGACTTATCAGAGGTTCCCCATAAATTTGATAATTGTTGGGTGGCCACTTGGACTTGTAAGTCGGCCTGTCTAAAAAGACGGATATTTTCAGCATGACTTAAACGTGCGCGATTTACATCTACTTGGGCGATACCGCCCGCAGTAAAGCGCTTCTCGATCGCTTTAAGGTTTTCTTCGCTCACCCGAAGTTGTTCATTGACAATGTTTCTTTCAAGTTCGGCAATGGCCAGTTGTGACCATACATATTTCACTGCAAGCTCAATTTGCGCTTGATAAATCTTCTGCTTCAGTGCTGTTTTATCTGTAGAGAGACTGGCTAATTTTTGGTTTGCTTTTCGCTCACCAAAAATATCCAAGGGTTGTGATATGCCAATGGTAAGCTCTTTTTCATTATTTGAACCAAATCCCGTTTGTTCAACTGACAGTTCAGGATTTTTAAACAGCTTACTTTGCTGGATATTAGTGGCATTAATACTATTTTGCGTTTCCCAGAAATTTTGGGACGCTTGATACTGGTTGACCTGATCAATGGCTTGTCGCAGCGTTAAATCTTGGGTACTGGCAACTACAGAGGTACTCAAGCTGATCATTGCGGATAGCAAGATACCTGTACGGAATGCTGACCAGGATAAATTCAGGATAGAAGTATCCTGATGTAATTTGTTTTTTGACATGAAATGCCCCACACATAATGAGATTAGGAGTGGTGGGCTTTTATAAGACTACCCCACCAATAGTAGGGGAAAATCGGGAGGGGGTGTTAATTGATTCAGATAAGGGGATTTATAAAAAGGTATTCCCAAATAAGTTGGGGTAATACCGGTCTCAAAATTTGCTTTAAGCTTCAAATCATCGGGTGGATCAATCTGAATCACGATTGTATTTGAGAAATGACTGCACTTTTCGTTAAAACAAACCTTCTGACAATAGTCATAAATTTCTTTATAGTTTTCTAAGGAATAAAGTGCTTGACTAGGACTATCACTCTTTTCGTCTAAATCGATTGGATTAGAGAGTATTGAATTGGGTATGTTTGGCATTTCATGCAGACACGCAGCCTCTGCCACACTCCAAATATTCTGGAATGTGAATAAGAGTACCAATATCTGGATTAGAAATGTTTTTCTCTTCATACACAAATCTGTATTTAAAACACCAATAAGAAGCTGTCCAAATCTATCAAAGATCTGATCACAGAATTTGAGTAACCTTAAACTTTTTGCAGCCTTAAGTAAAGATATACAGAATTTTTGAAAAAAGCATAGGTCTAGATAATCAAGCTAGATTTTTTAGAACTCCACATTGGTCAATTGTACATAAGCCATCACAAGTACCTCTTAAATCAGATAATTGTTCAATAAGCTTTTGTTGCTTGATTATATTTTCCCTGATAGCACTGACATGTAAGTCAATTAATTCATTCACATCTGAACAATTTTTCTTGGGATTATCTTTATAGGTGAGTAATTGACGAATTTCATTCAAACTCATATTTAAAGTTCGGCAATTCAAAATAAACTTAATTCGCTCAACATAGCCTACATCGTAAAGGCGGTAATTTCCTTCCGTTCTTTCCGGTTCCGGAATTAAACCTTCCTTTTCATAAAACCTAATTGTTAATACTGAACATGAGGTTTTTTTAGAGAGTTCACCAATTTTTAAATGCATTGAGTTGGTATTTCCAAAAAATCTTGACTCTATAGTAACTATAGGGATTCTAATATTCAAAGTTTATAAATTTTTTTAATGGGTATAATTATGAGTGGTTGTGGATGTAGTAAAGAAACACCATGCGAAGATAAGAAATCTCAACAAGAAAATCATCCATCAATTGCAGAAGCAAACAATTCAAAGAATTGTAATAATACGCTTAGCTGTTGTGGGGAAGAGGAAGAAAAAAAATCTTCATCCCCTTGCTGTAACACTTCAAACAGTTGTGAAGATACCGCTCAATCCTGTTGTAGTTCTGATCCCAAAGAAAATTTAAGCACTGAAGACGTTTTAAAAGATTCGCACTACATGAGTGAATACTTAGTTCCCAAAATGGATTGTTCTGCGGAAGAACAGATGGTTCGTATGGCGCTATCTTCAATTGATGGTGTTCAAAAACTCATCTTTGATTTACCTAACCGGTCTTTAAAGGTTCTACATAATCAAAAAGATGAAAATATAACTACCAAACTTGAAGCTTTGGGTTTTGGTGCAAAGCTTGTGAAGACTGAAACTTATATAAGCAATCAACAGGCTAAGCAAACAAGTACCTACACCATTCCTAAAATGGATTGCTCTGCTGAAGAGCAAATGGTCCGTATGGCTCTTGCAGATATTGAAGCAGTTAAAGGTCTTACTTTTGATCTTCCCAATCGAAAACTGAAAGTCTTCCATAATGAAGGGATTCAGCAAATTACGGCCAAACTTGAAGGACTGGGTTTTGGGGCGAAACTTGATGAAACACAGCTTTCTTCAGGCGATATACCTAATGAACCTGATCCTGTGAGACAAGCTAAAGTACTTAAACTGTTATTAGGCATTAATGCTCTACTTTTCTTTATAGAATTCATCAGCGGAATTATTGCTGCGTCTACAGGATTGATTGCTGATTCTCTAGATATGTTTGCCGATGCAGCCGTTTATGGTATTGCGCTATATGCCGTCGGAAAAGCTGCGAAATATCAAGTGAAAGCAGCCCATTTCGCAGGTTGGATTCAGTTATTACTTGCTGTCATCGTGATTATTGATGTCATTAGACGATTCATGTTTGGAAGCGAGCCAGAATCAATGCTCATGATTGTTATTGGCCTGCTCGCACTTATAGCTAACGTGACATGCTTATATCTTATTTCTGGTCATCGAGAAGATGGCGCACATATGAAAGCCAGTTGGATTTTCTCGGCGAATGACGTTGTCGTAAATATGGGCGTTATATTTGCCGGTGTACTCGTGGCGTGGACGGGATCAGCTTACCCAGACTTAATCATTGGCATCCTGGTTTCTTTATTCGTGCTTAATGGTGCTCGAAAGATTTTGGCTTTGAAGTAAGAGTATCGAAAATGAATCTATTTCAAGTTAAACAAAATCAGATCGTCAAAATTAGAGATCTCAAAAAAGGTAATCAATACAGTCATACCACTGATCCCGTATTGGAACGGCTCCAACTATTAGGTTTTAGAGAGGGTGAAACTCTACAAGTACTCGCTAAAGGTGTTTTTGGCGGAGATCCTGTTTTAGTTCAAATTGAAACTTCAAGATTCGCATTAAGAAAGAATGAAGCTGAAAGAATTTTTGTAGAGTTAGTATCCAATGAAGATTAAGAACATTGCATTAGTCGGTAATCCAAATTGCGGAAAAACCTCTTTATTTAATACGCTTACTGGTACGCGACAAAAAGTTGCCAACTATGCTGGGGTTACCGTAGAAAGAAAAGAAGGTTCTTTTAAATTACCTTCTGGTGATGCAATACGAGTATTGGACTTACCCGGAACTTACAGTTTAAAACCTAGTAGTTTAGATGAAGAAGTCACCAGGGCAGTTTGTTTGGGCGAGCTAAAAGGTGAAATTCTACCCGATATTTTTATATGCGTTGTAGATGCCACAAATTTAAGCTTACATTTGAGCTTGGTTCTCGAAGTTCGTGCTCTAAATCGCCCTATGATTCTTGTATTAAATATGATGGATGAGGTCAAAAAGCGTGGTATTTCCATTGATAAGGATAAACTGTCTCAACTGTTAGGTATCCCTGTAGTTGAAGCTGTCGCAGTTAAAACAAAAGGAATTCAAGATTTAATTAATCAATTAGATCAAAAAAATCTTTTTATTACTCCTTATCATTCTGAATTAAGTCATTTTGAACAGGTCAAACAAATCACCAAACAAGTTATTTTAAATAATGACAGTGGTGATAAAAGAACCGCATTTCTAGATAAAATTTTTCTACATCCTGTATTGGGTTTAGTAATCTTAACTTTAACCATGTTTGTGATGTTCCAGGCGGTATTTATATGGGCAACGCCTTTTATTGAATTCATTGAAAATTTTGTCGCATGGCTCAGTGATTTTATTGGACCACTAATCCAACATCCTCTATTAAAAAGCTTGGTTGTGGATGGGGTAATTGCTGGTGCAGGTAGCGTGCTTGCATATATGCCTCAGATTTTGATTTTATTCTTCTTCATTTTAATGCTTGAAGAGTCAGGCTATTTACCCCGAGCAGCATTTCTTTTAGATAAATTAATGTCTAAAGCCGGGCTTAGCGGCCGTTCATTTATGGCACTGTTGCAAATAGGCTG
>NZ_MJIQ01000054.1:0-14513 GCF_001878775.1 Acinetobacter sp. AR2-3 | reverse complement strand
GTATAAGAGACAGATTTGAAGGCTTACGATACGGTTAAACAAGCGAAACAATCAATTGCTGAATATTTGGATTTTTATAACATGATACGTCCTCATTCAAGTTTGAATAAGGCAACACCGGATGAATTTTATGATCAACATTTACTAAAAGTAATGGCAGCATAATTTAAATATTTAGAGCGGATTTATCACTTATAAAACTGAATTGAGTGGTCTAATTAACGGAACTGATGTATGGAAGAGGTTCAAAAAATGAGTTAAAATGATTCCCCTTGCATGGATTCACTTTGAAAAACAATGGTAAAAATGATTCGACCATTGAGGGATTCAGCCTGGATGGTCGCCCCAAGCATATCAAGAATAGATTTTGTTATCGCGAGCCCTAAGCCGGTTCCTTCTTCTGTTCTTTGTCTAGATGCATCTGTTCGATAAAATCGATCAAATAACCTGGATAGTTGTTCAGGAGAGATTTCAGGGCCTTCATTTTCAATTGAAAATATTGTGTTATCTAAATTCTGTTGAAGTTTTATGCGTATTGTAGAATTCTTATTTCCATATTTAACTGCATTAGATAATAGATTGCTGAGTGCTCGACGTAACATAGCAGGATCACCTTTGACATTTCCAGATCCTGTTTGTTGAAGCGTCATATTTTTTTCGGCAGCTAGCGCATCATAGAAATCAAATAAGGCTGTAACTTCTTTAACCAGGTCAATATTCTGTAAGTTCTGTAATTTTAGGCCATGTTCTGCTTTTGCCAAGAAAAGCATATCGGATACCATTCGAGCCAAACGTTCTAATTCTTCTAAATTAGAAAATAGTACTTCTTGATAGGTACTGGTATCTCGTTTACGGGCAAGACATACTTGAGTTTGAGTCATTAAGTTATTAATCGGTGTTCTAATTTCATGCGCTAAATCAGATGAAAAATCGGAAAGCCTTTCTAAAGCTGATTCTAGTCTGTCGAGCATATCATTGAAGGCAATTGCTAATGATTTTAGTTCTGTTGGTGTGTGCTCAACTTCTAAACGTTCTGAAAGATGTTGGGCAGAAATGCCTTCTGCGACCTTAGCCATTTTTTGCACGGGTCTTAAACCTCTCCAGGTTGCAAACCAGCCTAAAAACATTAAACAAATCGTACCGGCTAAACCAATGTAAAAAAGTTGACGCTTAAAATCATTTAAAAAATGTAGATGTTCAGATGTATCGATCCCCACAATAATGCGTACAGATTGTATTTCAGTATTTTTGTTTATATCCGTGTTGTAGATCATGCCACGATAGGTCTTATTCTTAATTTTCCATTTAATCCAAGGGTTATTTGCTGACTTGATTAACTGTTGAGTATTAGTGATTGAAGGTGTTGAACTAAATAAAATCTGACCTGCCGGTCGTTCTATTTGGACCATAAGATCATGGTGTCCAACTAAAGCATCTTTCAAATATAGATCAAGTTCTGGAGAATTTTTAGGATGCTGTTGGAGAAGATTCTGAATAAGCTGGATTTTACCTTCTAATTGGGTACGATCTTGCGTTTCAAAATGATGCATCACTAATTTATGGATGAAAAACCCCATCATAATGAGAATGCATATAGTCGATAATGAGAAAATAATACCAATACGAAAACTGATAGATTTGAATAATTTATTATTCATCTTCTACCTCTAATACATACCCCATTCCTCGAATATTCTGAATTAACTTAGGGGTAAAATTACTATCTACTTTATTTCTTAATCGTTTAATAGCGACTTCAACTACATTTGTATCACTATCAAAGTTCATATCCCAAATTTGAGATGCAATAAGTGCTCTTGGTAGAATTTCACCTCTTCTACGCATAAAAAGCTCCATAAGCGCAAATTCTTTAGCCGTCAGATCAATGCGTTGACCTGCTCGTGTTACCCGACGTTTTCTCAAATCAAGTTCTAAATCAGCAATCTTAATAATATTATTATCTTCTCTTTGTTGCCCTCGTCTAAGGAGCGTTTTTATTCGAGCTAGAAGCTCTGCAAAAGCAAAAGGCTTAACTAAATAATCATCAGCGCCTAGCTCTAATCCTTTTACTCGATCTTCTATCTGATCTCGGGCGGTAAGAAAAAGAATGGGCATTGTTTTACCGCTGCTACGAATATCATTGATAATATTCCAACCATTTAGTCCAGGTAACATCACGTCTAAAATAATTAAGTCATACTCTTCAGAAAGAGCTTGATGTTTACCCGTTAACCCATCTGTAACCCAGTCCGTAATATAGCCAGCTTCGGATAAACCTTGCTTGAGATAATCACCAGTTTTTTGTTCATCTTCAACTAATAGTATTCTCATTTCCGAATCCTAAGTCATTCATTAAAACTATAATAACGTTATAAAACATCTGATCGAGATAGATTACAAAAATGTCATTTTCAAGTCACTTAGATGTTCAGTGCTTCACTTTATTGTAGTAGCAAGAAATTAACTTTTAGAGAAACTTATGAAAACTGTAGTGCGTCGTAGTCTAACAATTTTAATGTGTGCTGGAACTTTAATTGCTGGTACTCAATCTTGGGCAAAAGATGTATCAACCTCAAGTGCCACTAAAACGGTAAAAGCACAGAAACCTTGTACAAAACCTTGTAAAATGGAAAAAGATGACAAGACTCAGCAAGATCATAGTCAACATCAGTCTCCTAACTCATCTGACATGTCAAAAATGGATCATGCTATGATGAATATGGACCATTCTAAAATGGATCATTCAAAGATGAATATGCCTGGTAGCAATAAATAATTTTATAAATAGCGAGAAAGAAGTATTAAAGTTTATACTAAATATTTGCTTTATTACTTCAATCTTGACCTTTCTAAAGGTGAGATAGAATGTCAAAAAATCTAAAGGTGAGATAGAATGTCAAAAAAGTTAAGTCATATACTCTTAATTGGAGTTGGTTTATTTTCATCAACTTGGGTAATGGCGGCAGTTAAAGAATATGATTTAACAATCGCTGAACAAACTGTAAATATCACAGGAAAACCGCTAAAGAGAATTACCGTTAATGGTAAATTCGTTGCACCACTTCTTGAATTTGAAGAAGGTGATGAGGCCGTTATCCGTGTTCACAATAAGTTAAAAAATCAGGACTCTTCAATCCATTGGCATGGCTTATTATTACCTGGAATTATGGATGGTGTACCTGGATTTAACAAATTTCATGGCATTGCCCCTAATACAACTTATGAATATAAGTTTAAAGTCCGCCAAAATGGTACTTATTGGTATCATTCACATAGTAAAGGACAAGAACAAGACGGTTTATATGGTGCTTTTGTTATTTATCCTAAAGATAAAACTCCACTAACAGCTGCTGAAAAAACCGATAAAGATTACGTTGTTTTGCTTTCTGATTTTCATAATTCAACAAGTGATCAAATTATGAAAAATCTTAAAAAAGAAGCAGATTACTATCAGAACCGTCGCGAAACAGTATTCGATGTATTAAAACAAGTTAAACGTGATGGATTAAAGGCAACTTGGCAAGACCGCTCTATGTGGAATCAGATGCGAATGCTGAAAACAGATATGTCCGATGTCACAGGTTATACATTTTTAATGAATGGCAAGACACCTCAGCAAAATTGGACGGGCAACTTCAAAGCTGGTGAAAAAGTTCGCCTTCGTTTTATTAATGCTTCCGCTATGTCATTCTTTGATGTACGCATTCCAAACCTAAAAATGACTGTAGTCAGTGCTGATGGTCAACCTGTAAAGCCCGTTCCTGTAGATGAGTTCCGTATTGGTACTGCTGAAACTTATGATGTCATTGTTGAACCGAAACAAGCCCATTATCAAATCGAAGCTGAATCTATTGATCGTACTGGATTTTCGGTTGGAACCTTACATGAAGAAAGCAGACCAGCAGTCAAACAAATTGAGATGCCTAAGCCTCGTCCTCGTTCTTTATTGACTATGGAGGATATGGGGATGGATCATGGCTCTTCATCTGGTATGAACCATGATATGTCTTCAATGCCAAATAAGACATCTGAAGACCATTCGATGCATGGTATGAATCACGATATGTCTTCTATGAAAGGTATGGATCATGATATGTCTTCAATGAAAGATATGAATCATGATATGTCTTCTGTGAAAGGTATGGATCATGATATGTCTTCAATGAAAGGTATGGATCATGATATGTCTTCTATGAAAGGCATGAATCACGATATGTCTTCTATGAAAGGTATGGATCATGATATGTCTTCTATGAAAGGTATGGATCATGATATGCCGATGAATAGCGCTACTGTTAAGGCGGCTTCAGACAAGAATGATAATACCGTATTTGGATGGGCAAATGCTTCAACACCTGAAGGTAATAAAGCATTGCAATATAGTGATTTGCAATCGTTAGATCCTCAAAAAGACACTCGTGCAGCTGAACGTGAAATAGAGATCCGTCTTGGTGGAAACATGGAGCGTTATATTTGGACAATAAATGGTAAAAAATTTAATGAAGCCGACCCACTAGTGGTGAAGTATGGTGAACGTATTCGCTTAAAATTTGTCAATGACAGTATGATGGCTCACCCAATGCACTTACATGGCATGTTTATGCAGCTTGAGAATGGTCAGGATCCAAGCAATATGCCAAACAAACATACGGTAATTGTTCCACCTGGGAAAACGATAACCACTCTACTCACAGCTGATGAGTTAGGTGAGTGGGCTATTCATTGTCACCTGCTTTACCATATGAGTGCAGGAATGATGAATAAACTCATTGTAGCTCAAGTGGAAGATGGTAATTCTACAAAGACTGTTCCTCAGTCCCAAGTAAATGAGAAGGGAGTAAATCCACATGCAAATCACTAAGAATTTCTTCTCAAAAACAGTCTTATCAATTGCATTAGTAAGTATATCAAACTTAACTTTTGCTAATAGCAGCACTTCGCAACAAGAAAGTAATATTACAAATGGTATGAGAGTCTTATTACAGGAGTCTGGTGGCTTAAGATATAGCCCCCAAGAATTGTATCCAGAATATTATTCAATGGAAAATGCAAATGGGGGAGATAATATTATTCTGACCGCAAGAAAGAGATCAGCCCCATCTAATGATGATCATCTTAAAGAACATGGCGGACAAATTTATCAAGTAACAAGACTTGAAAATGCATGGATAGTTGATGAAGACGGTAAGGGCAACCTAGGAACAAAGTTTGATACTTTAATTGGGACAGATGAAAATCGTCTATTTATTGAAGCCAATTCGGAAAAGTCAGAAAGCAGTGATATTAATTATGATATATCTGCACTCTATAGTCGTAATGTAGCCCCATTTTGGGATGTACAAGCTGGGGTAAGATATAGTGAAGATAAAAATAACAGCAGCAGCGATCGAGTGGATGGTGTTATTGGTATATTAGGTCTAGCTCCTTATTTCTTTGAAACACAAGCATATCTTTATGGCGGTGAGAATAATTTTTGGGGAGCAAGTTTTGAATTAGAACGTGATTTGCTTTTAACTCAGAAACTTATTACTCAACCTTATATCGAAGCAGATGTAATATTTAGCGATGATTCTAACTATGCTGCAAAATCAGGTTTATCAGAACTAAAAACTGGTATCAAAACCCGATATGAGATTACTAAGCGAATTAAACCTTTCATTGATGTTGCTTACCAATATGAAAAAGGACAGAAAGCCACTTCTATGCAAGAGGCAACAGAGTCTGAAAAGGGATGGAAATATGGTGCAGGCATCGAATTAGTTTTTTAAAATAGTATGATTTGGATTCATGAATGGTAGCTTCGGCTACTATTCATGAATTATTACTATTTATTTTCGAATCTGTAAAACTAAAAAAGCTTAATTTTTGGTCTATTTTTATGCAGTGGTTAAAAACATGCTTATCGCTGTTTTTATCGTTTGCTATTCTTTTAGTAGGATCGGCTGCTACTACTTCGTCTGTACATCATCGGTGTTTAATGCCATCTGAATAGATGCATGTGGCATAGCCGTCTTCATCGATTTGAATCCTAAAGTGGCCCTAATGATCCGCTTTAGCTTGCCATGATTACATTCGATCACGTTATTTTTATACTTAACCTGCCTGTGCTCAAGATCTGGTGGACATTTTCTTTCCCATTTTAACCGTGACAAAGCACCTCCATATGTGTGCTTTATCTGTATCTATCACTTGTGGGGCCTTCCTTTGCCAGAAGATGCGGATACTGAGCATCCAAAAGTAAAAGAACTGCATGAGCTTCTTGCATGGTCTGAAGGTATGGTCTGGTGTTCACCTGAACGTCATGGTTCTATGAGTTCCATTTTTAAATCACAAATAGACTGGATTCCACTTGCAGGAGGAGCAATCCGTGCTACCCAAGGTAAAACCCTTGCCTTGATGCAAGTCAGTGGTGGATCACAGTCTGAACCGTACCGGGTTTGTCGGAGAGTCAATATTCTGAGAGACTATCCCGATGACAAAATTAAAATATACCCCTGAAATCAGAGAAAGAGCGGTTCAAAAAATTTGAAACTACCATCTTAATGATATACTCTAATTGATATACATTTAGATTGGGTTGTTTATAATGTTGATGCTTCGATTACCTGTAGAATTAGAAAAACAGTTAGATCAACTGGCTGAAAAGAGTCAAAGAACGAAATCATTTTTAGCCAGAGAAGCTATTTCTATGAGTATTGAGAGCTTATCGAAAAAATATATACATGAAAACAAAGGGTTAAGTTACATGAATATTAATCTATATGAAACTCTCGTTAAATTTTTTTCTACACCAGTTAATTTAGAAACTGAATCTAGAAAATCTAAATTTATTATGTTTAGTGAGGACGGAAAATTATTTGTTCACAATAACAAAGATAATATTCGCCCTTTAAGCACTGATGAAGTTGATAATTTTTATAAGATTTTTAAGGAAACTGGAAGTCGATCTCCATCAACCTATACCGATGTAACCTTCAACTCATCATATATTCTTGCTGCACTATCTCATTTAAAAGAACAAGCTATTATTTAAATAGCTTATACAAATAAAAAACCCCGGCATCCTGCCGGGGTTTTTTATTGGAACATTAGGTCTTTGTGCTCTTGCATGTCTTATATAGCGCCATCCTGGTGCTTATTTTTTATTATATGGAACTTCCTGTTCCTGACCATTCAATAATATGAAAATTCCAGTATGCCGCATAGCAGCAAAGGGCCGAGATTCACGTAAGCCTAGGCCTACAAAATAGCCTAAATTTCATCCACAGAAATTGGGGATAGTTTTTACCCTGGAAGAGTTGATAACATTCGGAAAATGCCAAAATTGATCATTTTTAAGCCGACTTGTTTCAAAATCGGATTTTTGGGCATTTTGTGATCAGTGTGAAATTTTTAAGTTATTGATATTAATATACAAGTGTTGTTATTCACCAATTAAAATGTCTATGCGATAAACCATTTAAAATGTCCTGTTTTTAACCACAAGAGTCAAGCACAGGATTTAAATTTCTTTGTTCAATAACAGCTTTCTGAGCTTTACGACTCGGCATACTTTTCTTGAGGCGGGAACGTTTATTCTGTTTTTCCAATGCTTCATACTGTTGCTGGATATGGGCCAGAACCGAACCTAATCTTTTATTCTCAACCACTGCATTTTGCTGTAGTCCAGCCAGTTTATTGAAGACGCTATAATAGATCTTCCGTCCCTCATACATGATGGCGATAGTTCCATCCGGGTACTCCAGAAATGAAATGTATTGCCCAGCAAGCTTATGATTCAGCTCTGTCGGTTCAAGCATATAAATACACTTGTCATAGGTCAGAGTCAGATTCTTGGTGACCTTACGCGGTTCCTGCCAGGTAAAAATATCATCCAGTTCAAGATCAGATTCGGCTAATGGTCGATGTAAATTCTTTGAGTTTCGTGCACATTTAGCGAACTTCTGATTGAAATGCTCAATAAAGCAGGGTAGCCATGCATTGGCTTCGGCAATCGAACCCATGCCTTCCAGGCGAATCTCCTTAATCAGGCGGTCCTAAAGGGTTCTGTTGGCACGTTCTACACGGCCTTTGGCCTGTGGGGAATTGGCGAAGATAATATCAATGTTTAACTCATTCAGAATCCGGCCAAATTGCGTGATCTTACTATCTTGACTCGATTTTTGATTGACTCGGAATACCGAGTGTTTATCGCTATAAAAGGCCAAAGGCTTGCCGTATTGTTCAATGTAGGCTCGGGTTGAAAGCATATAGTCAAAGGTTGTTTAAGCCTCACAAAAGCGCAAATGCAACAGCTTGCCAGTAGCATCATCGATATACACCAATAAACAGCACTTAGCAGCGCGTCCTTCGAACCAGTCATGATATGAGCCATCAATCTGAATCAGTTCACCGAAGCAATCACGGTTATAACGTGGCTGATATGGACGCTTCAGGCGCTTGGATCGAGGAATCCACAGGTCATTGGCCGTCATCCAGCGCCGAAGCGTTTCTACCGGGATATTCAGGTCAAACATGCTGCTGAGCTTTTCATGCGCCAAGGTGGGTCCAAAGCCCAGCAAATGTTCAGCAATAATGGAAAGGCACTTTGATTTTAACAAGTCATCATGGCGACGATGGCCAGGTTGACCACGACTGGCATGTGCCATACCTGAGACACCATCTTGATTGAGCTTCTGCAATAACCGGGTAATTTGACGGGTGGAAAGATTCAGGATTTCAGCAGCACGGACCTGGGTAATACGATGATCTCGAACGTCTTGCAGAACTGCAAGTCGTTGAATTTCTTTGTCAGACATAGACACCAACATATCAAACCGTCCGCTAACGAAATTGCAAAAGTGCATATTCTAAAAGCGGACATTTTTACTTTGGAGAAACCGGACATTTCTATTTTGGAGTTACAATTTTTTGTTATTCACCAATTAAAATGTCTATGCGATAAACCATTTAAAATGTCCTGTTTTTAACCACAAGAGTCAAGCACAGGATTTAAATTTCTTTGTCCAATAACAGCTTTCTGAGCTTTACGGCTCGGCATACTTTTCTTGGCACGGGAACGTTTATTCTGTTTCTCCAATTCTTCATGTTGTTGCTGGATATGCGCCAGGACTGAACCTAACCGTTTATTCTCAACAATCTCATTTTGCTGCAGCCCAGCCAATTTATTGAAGATGCTGTAGTTGAGCTTTCGTCCTTCATGCATGAGGGCCACAGTGCCATCCGGATACTCCAGAAATGAAACGTATTGCCCAGCAAGCTTATGATTCAGCTCTGTCGGTTCAAGCAGATAAATACATTTGTCATAGGTAATCGTCAGGTTCTTGGTGACCTTACGCGGTTCCTGCCAGGTAAAAATATCATCCAGTTCAAGATCAGATTCGGTTAATGGTCGATGCAGGTTCTTTGAGTTTCGCGCACATTTGGCGAACTTCTGATTGAACTGCTCAATAAAGCAGGGCAACCAGGCATTTGCTTCTGCAATCGAACAGATGCCTTCCAGGCGCATCTCCTTGATCAAACGGTCCTGAAGGGTTCTATTCGCTCGCTCTACGCGACCTTTGGCCTGGGGTGAATTGGCGAAGATAATATCAATGTTTAACTCATTCAGAATCCGCCCAAATTGCGTGATCTGGCTGTCTTGCCTGGATTTCTGGTTGACTCTAAATACCGAGTGTTTATCGCTATAAAAGGCCAAGGGCTTGCCGTATTGCTCAATGTAGGCTCGGGTTGAAAGCATATAGTCAAAGGTCGTTTCAGCCTCACAAAAGCGTAGATGCAACAGCTTGCCGGTAGCATCATCGATATAAACCAGCAAACAGCATTTGGTGGCTCTTCCTTCAAACCAGTCATGATATGAGCCATCAATCTGGATCAGCTCACCGAAGCAATCACGGTTATAGCGTGGCTGGTATGGGCGTTTTAGACGTTTGGATCGCGGAATCCAAAGGTCATTTGCAGTCATCCAGCGCCGAACCGTTTCTACCGGGATATTCAGGTCAAACATGCTGCTGAGCTTCTCATGCGCCAAGGTAGGTCCAAAGCCCAGCAGATGTTCAGAAATAATGGAAAGACATTGCGATTTTAATAAATCGTCATGGCGATGATGGCCCGGTTGACCACGACTGGCATGCGTCATGCCTGAAACACCATCTTGATTGAGCTTCTGCAATAACCGGGTAATTTGACGGGTGGAAAGATTCAGGATTTCAGCAGCACGGACTTGGGTAATACGATGATCTCGAACGTCTTGCAGAACTGCAAGACGTTGAATTTCTTTGTCAGACATAGTGATCAGCATCTATATTTTATATCCAGTCCATGGTGATAAAAACCATCATAAACCAGACATTTTTATTGGTGAGAATATAGACACTTTAAATGGGTTCTAACATTTTTATTTCGTATAAGGTGTATTATGTTAATTTTAGAGAAACTACTAAATTATATTGAGTTGTAAATAGTTGAAATTCCGTTAAGATATTTTGGATTAAATTCTATTCCTAGATAGCATTCGTGTTGACTCATCTCTCCAAAAAACTTTGGTTTTGTTTTCTTATGGTTTTTGCCATAGGATGGAGTAGTGTGTCTGTTGCATCAGTAAAGATAATGCATATCAATATGCAAACTGAAATGAGCCAAGATCATTGTTTAGATCAAGCACAGCAAGTCACTCAACATGGTATTAATCACGAAGTACAGACGAATACCGATTGCCATAATCATTTAGCTATTAATCAGAATATAGATCACAAAAAGTGTCAGGAATGTTCTAGCTTATCCTGCCAGACAGAGATCTCATGTCTTCATTCTTTGCAAAGCTCGCTAGATCCCCTAGATACCTTCTATTCTATAGATCAGCCTAATTTTTATTACCTCAACCAATATCTAAATGGGTATTGGCAAGAAATTTCACGTCCTCCTAAAACTTAACCAATTTTTTTTAAAATTTATTTATTTTTCAAAAATTAAGGTTAAGTTATGTCTCATAAAATTAGTTCGTACCTATTAGCAGGTATTTGTTTTGCATCGTCGCCTTTGGTTTTTGCCGAAGTGCGTGAATATCAGCTTGTTATTGATGAAGCAGTGGTCAGCCCAACTGGAAAGCCTGTAAAGCGCATTACCGTAAATGGTCAATTTCCTGCGCCTTTGCTTGAGTTTGAAGAGGGTGATGAAGCCATCATTCGCGTGAAAAATAATTTAAAAAACCAAGATTCTTCTATTCATTGGCACGGACTGTTGTTGCCGGGCATTATGGATGGTGTACCAGGATTTAATGGTTTTAACGGTATTAAGCCTCAAAGCGAGTATGTTTATAAATTCAAGATTCGCCAAAGCGGGACTTATTGGTATCACGCTCATTCTAAAGGACAGGAACAAGACGGCTTATATGGTTCTTTTGTGATTTATCCAAAAGGTAAAACACCATTGGCAGCACATGAAAAAGCTGAACGTGACTATGTGGTGATGTTGTCAGATTTTCATGAAAAAACCAGTGATCAAATTCAGAAAGATCTTAAAATTTCAGCTGAATATTATCAAGATCAGCGTGAAACCTTGGGTGATGTTTGGAAGCAGGTTAAACGTGATGGCATAAAAGCGACATGGTCTGACCGCAAAATGTGGAATCAGATGCGTATGCTAAAAACCGACATGTCGGATGTTACAGGTTATACCTTCCTCATTAATGGCAAAACACCTGAAAAAAATTGGACAGGAATGTTTAAACCGAATGAAAAAATTCGCCTACGTTTTGTGAATGCATCTGCGATGTCTTTCTACGATGTCCGTATTCCTAACTTGAAAATGACTGTGGTCAGTGCTGATGGTCAGCCTGTAAAACCTATTGCTGTGGATGAGTTTCGTATTGGCACAGCTGAAACTTATGATGTGATTGTGGAGCCAAAAGGCGGACATTATCAAATTGAAGCTGAGTCAATTGACCGTGCAGGCTATGCGATTGGTACACTGCACAATGAATTAAATCCTATGACACATGGCATTCATATGCCTGCACCACGTCCACGCTCACTTTTGACCATGGAAGATATGGGACATGGTGGCGGTGATCATGCAGGAATGGATCATTCGAAAATGAACCACGGCAATATGCAAGGCATGGATCACTCGAAAATGGATCATTCAAAAATGAACCATGGCGATATGCAAGGCATGGATCACTCGAAAATGGATCACTCGAAAATGGATCATTCAAAAATGAACCATGGCGATATGCAAGGCATGGATCACTCGAAAATGGATCATTCACAGCATGGCACAGCAAAACCACAAGAAAATGATCAAGTGGTTTATGGTTGGGCAAATGCATCTACACCTGCGGGCAATAAAGCCTTGCAATATAGTGATTTAAAATCTTTAGAACCGCAAAAAGATACTCGTGAAGCTAGCAGTGAATTAGTAGTGCGTTTGGGCGGTACTATGGAGCGTTATATTTGGACGATTAACGGTAAAAAATTCAGCGATGCTGAGCCATTAAAAGTGAAGTATGGCGAGCGTATCCGTATCAAATTTATTAATGACAGTATGATGGCGCACCCCATGCATTTACATGGCATGTTTATGCAGTTGGAGAATGGTCAAGAGTCGGTAGATATGCCGAATAAACACACATTGATTGTACCACCGGGTAAAACAGTGACTGCTTTATTAACTGCGGATGAGTTGGGCGAATGGGCAATCCATTGTCATTTGTTGTATCACATGAGTGCAGGAATGATGAACAAGTTGATCGTGGCAAATGTTAGCGATGAACAAGTGTCTACAACGCCAATTCAAGGTACAAATTCGACTCAAACTCACCAAGTAACTGAGCAAAAAGGAGCTGGACATGCACATCACTAATTTTGTATTTAAAGCGTTTTTTTCTGTTGCGGTATTGAGTTTAACAAGCTTAAGTTTGGCGCACGAAAGGCATCATTCAACTGCTCAGACTGATGGAAAAAATGTACCATCAATGAATCATCAAGCGATGTCTGAGATGGATCATTCACAGCATTCTCCACAAGAGCATGCACAACACATGCAGATGATGGGGAAAATGAATCATGCTGCACATTCAGCACCGATGAACCATCAACATGCAGGTCATCAGCCAATGCATCACAAATCAACAGAGAAACAGCAAGATCAAAAAGTACAGAAAGGAGATCAACATGCGCACCATTAATCTTTTTTCTAAAACTGTTTTAGCAAGCTCTTTGTTGATGGTCAGTGCAGTGAGTTTGGCACATAATGGTGAAGATCATAGTGCGCCTGAAAAAATGACAGTTGCTACATCTTCTAGTCAAAATCAGCCGATGCAAATGGATCGCTCTCAAATGAACCATAGCCAAATGAATCAGGCACAACATCAGGCAACATCTACGGTTAATCATTTACATCATGTACCAGATGCGAATGCTCAGCAGAGTTCGCATTATGATCATCGCTCAGAACACGGTGCGCAAATTTATGCGATTACGACAGTGGATAATAAGTGGCTTGTCAATGAAGATGGCACAGGTGATTTAAAGTCAGAGTTTGAAACCCGTATTGGCACAGATGAAAATAAGGTTTTTATTAAAATTCATGCCGATAAAGAAGAATCGCATGATGCACATTATGATGCCAAACTTTTATATAGCCGTATGATTTCAGACTTTTGGGATGCACAGATTGGTGCACGTTATCGTAGTGAAAAAGTTGAACTCAATGATCATCGCAAAGACACCGAAGAAAATGTTGATGCGGTGATTGGCTTACATGGTATGGCGCCATATTTCTTTGAAACTGATGCTTATCTCTATGCGGGAGAAGATAATTATGCGGGCTTTAGCCTAGAAACGGAACGTGATTTTCTGATTACGCAAAAGTTGATTATTCAACCTTATTTAGAGTTGGATGCTATCTTTAGTGATGACTCTAAATATGCGAAAAAAACTGGTTTAAGCAGTGCAACCGCAGGGTTTGAAACTCGCTATGAAATCAGTAAAAAGATCATGCCGTATATCGACATTGCCTATGAGTATTCAAAAGGTAATGATGAAACGTCGTGGCAAATAGAATCAAACTCTGAGAAAGGTTGGTTATATGGAGCTGGTGTTAGATTTAGATTTTAATTAATTTAATGATTACTAAATAGCTTTATTTAAATAAAACTCTAGCTTAATGTGGCCGGAAGCAAAATGTTAACTTATTTTGCTTCCTTCCATTTAACATAATGGATATTATACGAAACGTATATGTTAGAACCCATTTAAAGTGTCTATATTCTCACCAATAAAAATGTCTGGTTTATGATGGTTTTTATCACCATGGACTGGATATAAAATATGGCTGTCTCTTATACACATCTGACGCTGCCGACGATCTTACGCGTCTAGAATCTCGGTGGTCGTGTAATTCTTGAACATGTCTTCTGGCTAAAAACTGATAGATATAGCTATCGATCTATAGTTGTCTCTTTTACACATCTGCCGCTTCCGACTATCTTTCTCTTTTAGTAGACTCAGTTT
>NZ_MJIQ01000053.1:0-36115 GCF_001878775.1 Acinetobacter sp. AR2-3 | reverse complement strand
GGCATACGAGATACTGATCGGTCTCGTGGGCTCGGAGATGTGTATAAGAGACAGTCTTTAGACTCCGCAGGGAATTTACCTAAACATCTAGAAAGTTTACTGGAGAAATCGAGGAGGTATGTTTTGCCTGAGAGAAGGGTTAGAAGTTGCCCACGAGTTGTGAAAGGAAAACCGCAGAAATACCCAAGAAAATGCCAGTCAATTTCTTAACTGACTGGCATTACTCAACTGAGGGCTTTTTTATATCAGTCAGATTACTGGACTTCTTCAATCAGATTTTCCAGAGAATCTACCCGGTTCGGCTGAAGAGGCTGTTCTTGTGGTGCAGAACTTTCATCATCTGGTAAACGAATCGGTTGATCTGGCAAATCTTCAAAGTCAGTTTCTGTGCGTTTCGGGACGACCACAGGTGCAGGACGGTAAAGCGCTGTCGCCAGAGGCGGAGAAGACGGATCATTCTGTGCTTCATCAGCCTGAACCACCTTGTTGCGATTTACCGGTGCCTTAGCATTGCGGTCTAAACGTACCCAGGCTTCTGGCTGGCCTTTTAATGCCTTGCCCATAAAATCGGTCCAGATCGGTAGAGCTGCCACACCACCATATTCACGGCGACCTAAAGTGGTTGGCTGATCAAAGCCTACCCAGGTCACGGTGACTAACTTACCATTGAAACCTGCAAACCAGGCGTCTTTGGCATCATTAGTGGTACCGGTCTTCCCGCCGATATCACCACGACCAATTCTTAATGCAGCACGGCCAGTACCATGCTGAATCACATCACGCAAAATGTTGGCCATGTCATAGGCAGAGCTGGATTTTAAAATACGCTGTGCCTGACGATAATTACTGTCTTCGGCAGAGACTTTAGGTGCAGGCTGTTTTTGCTCTAAAGTTGTATTGTTAATTGCAATTGCTTCGTCATCTGCGGTAATAGGGTCAGTGGCTTGAACTGTTTCTTCTTTTTCATTAATACATGAAATACAGGCATATTCAGGCTTGGCTTCAAAGATGGTATTGCCATAGGCATCTTCAATACGGGTAATAAAGTGCGGCTGAATTCGGTAACCGCCATTGGCAAAGGTAGCATAGCCAGTCGCCATCTGAATCGGGAGGACCTGCGGGGTGCCTAATGCAATAGTATAGTTACGTGGAATCTGACTGTCTTGTAAACCAAAATCCATGAATAACTGACGTGTACGTTCAATCCCGACGGCCTGTAATAAGCGTACTGAGACTGTATTACGTGACAGATAAAGTGCACGGCGTAACGGGATCATGCCCAGATAACGGCCATCCGAGTTACGTGGCGTCCATTTGCCAATGGTAATGGGTGCATCATTGACCATGGTATGTGGTGTCATGCCACGTTCTAAAGCCAGGGCATAAACAAAAGGCTTAATGGTAGAACCGGGTTGACGCCAGCCTTGGGTTGCACGGTTAAATTTCGAATGATAAAAATTATATCCCCCGACAATAGCCTCAATCGCACCATTATTTGGGTTGATGGCAATCAATTGTCCTTGCACATTGGGGATCTGCACCAATGACCAAGAGGTTTTATTTTCATTGGGTCTTAAACGAACAATATCTTTGACTTTGACAATCTCGGACGCTTTGCTCGGTGCGCCACCTACACTGTTGACGTTACGAAAGCGACGTGCCCAAGACATACCTGACCAGGGAACAGTCACGCTGCTTCCGTCCTGCATGAGTGCTTCAAAACTGGAATTACCTACCTGAGTTACTTGCGCAGGATAGGTATTGGCATAGGCACGGAACTTGTCGAGAGGTTGATCATGTGCTTCAGCACCACGCCAGCCATGTCGACGGTCATAAGCCTCTAGGCCTTCCTGTACCGCTTGCTCCGCATAGGCCTGACGTTCACTATGAATGGTAGTATAGACTTTATAACCAGAATCTACCGCCTGTTCACCAAAGTTTTGTACCAGTTCAGAACGTACCATTTCGCCGACATACGGGAATTTATTACGGGTACTCCGATCAGGCATATCTAAATTTACCGGTTCAGCAATGGCTTGCTGATAC
Source organism: Acinetobacter sp. AR2-3 (assembly GCF_001878775.1). Lineage (NCBI taxonomy): Bacteria > Pseudomonadati > Pseudomonadota > Gammaproteobacteria > Moraxellales > Moraxellaceae > Acinetobacter > Acinetobacter sp. AR2-3. The sequence goes on along the minus strand of NZ_MJIQ01000053.1, from coordinate 34,069 downwards.
TGGCTTTGATTTAAATAGCCCAATTGCAGCATACGCCCCAAAATCCAGTTACGACGTTCCAAGGCGCGCTTGGGATTGGCGACCGGATTGTATCGAGAGGGGGCTTTAGGCAGACCAGAGATCATGGCCATTTGTGCAATTGAAAGCTCTTCTAAACTCTTGTTATAGTAAATTTTAGCTGCTGCTGCGATGCCGTAAGCATTTTTTCCCAAGAAAATTTTATTGACATACAGGGTCAGAATGTCTTCTTTACTTAAGCTTTGCTCAATTTTACGGGCCAGAAAAATTTCAGTCAGTTTGCGCTTCAGCGTCCGTTCAGGGCTAAGGTAATAGTTTTTTGCCACTTGCATGGTAATGGTCGAACCACCAGTCTGTACATCCGAGCCGGTCACCGTCTCACTGAGTGCGCGTCCCAAGCTTTTAAAGCTGATTCCGCTATGCTCAAAAAAGCTGGAATCTTCGGCGGCGAGGAAAGCATGAATAAACTCAGGTGGAATTTGTTCATATTTCACGGGAACAGAAAGCTTGCCTCCATATTCGGCAATTAATTCATTATCTGAACTAAATACTTGTAAAGGCTTTAATAAAGGGGCCTTTTTAAGCGTAGACATTTCAGGCAAAGATGGGGCAATATAGAGATACATGCCATAGAAACCCATCGGAATTGAGATCAGTATAATGATAATGATCAAAAAAAATGGATGAACAAGGCCTGAACAAGATAGCTTTTTCATAACAAGTAAGTTTTAATAAGAGCTAATGGCGAACTAATTACCGGTCAGTATATCCTGTCGATATCCATATTGTTAGATGAGTTATTGTATCTATATAAAATTATAGACTGGACCAATTGGTAAGTTAGATTAAATTGGGGATAAAAAAATAATAGGAAGTGTATTGTGCGCAGGTTATATCGTAAACCAAATAAGGGGTTAATAGGAGTCGATATTAGTTCGACTTCTGTTAAGGTTTTAGAACTTTCTGTAAAAAGTGGCCGTTACTGGGTAGAGAGCTATGCTTTGATCCCATTATCGGAAAACAGTGTTGTTGAAAAAAACATTTTAAACCCAGAAGCAGTCGCTGATGCCCTTGGGCGTGCAATTAATTTGGGTAATACCCAGTCGAATCAGGCCGCTTTTGCAATTCCAACTTCAATGGTCATCACCAAAATCATTGAGATGGATGCAGACATGTCAGATGATGAACGTGAAGTTCAGATTCGTGAAGATGCGGAACAATACATTCCTTTCCCACTCGATGAAGCAAGTCTGGATTTTGAAGTTCTGCCAGACCGTCTTGCCAATCCGAACCGGGTCAATGTGCTGCTGGTCGCTACCCGAATTGAAAATGTCGAAGCGCGTTCTGAAGTTTTAGAGATTAGCAGTCTAACGCCTAAGATTGCAGATGTAGAAAGTTTTGCGCTGGAAAATGCCTTTAAGGTATTTTCTGACACTTTACCGATGGGGGTCAATACGGTTGGTATTTTAGACATCGGTCATAGTATGACGACCTTGTCGGTGATGCAGAACAACAAGATTATTTATACCCGTGAGCAGGTCTTTGGCGGCAAGCAATTGACTCAGGAAATTCAGAATCGTTATGGATTATCCTTTGAAGAAGCTGGGCGTGCTAAAAAAACCCGTGCCTTGCCGGATGATTATGATATTGAAGTCCTAGAACCATTTCTGGATGCTGTCGTACAACAGGCAGCCCGTTCATTACAATTCTTCTTTTCATCCTCTCAGTTCAATGAGATTGACCATATTTTACTGGCCGGCGGGAATGCCAATATTCCAGGTCTGGCAAAATTATTACAACAAAAACTCGGTTACCGTGTCACGATCGCGAATCCATTTTTACAAATGGGATTTTCTCCTCAAATTGATATTAAAAAAATCGAAAATGACGCGTCATCACTCATGGTTGCATGCGGTTTGGCATTAAGGAGTTTTGATTAATGGCAAGAATTAACTTACTTCCTTGGCGTGATGAGCTAAGAATTAAAAGAAATAATGAATTCGTGGCAATCTGCGTGGGGGCGCTTTTCTTGGGATTAGCGGCAGCGGGTTCAACCTGGTTTTATTATGATCACAAGCTTCAAGATCAGGAGCAGGCCAATCAGCTGATTCAAAGCACCAACCAGAATCTGGATGTGCAGTTAAAGGCGCTTGAAGGTTTGCAAGAACAGCGTAATGCGATTGTCGAACGAATGAAACTCATTCAAGGTTTACAAACCCAGCGTCCGATTGCGGTGCATTTGATTGATGAAATTGTACGGGTGACTCCAAGCAATATGTATATCACCAAATTCCAGCGTATCGGCGACAAGTTTACCATTGAAGGTCGGGCTGAAAGTCCAAATACGGTAGCAGAACTGCTCCGTAATCTGGAAGCTTCATCTTGGTATCGAAATGCCTTTATGAACGCTTTTCTAGTGGCTGAAGAAGTCAAAGAAAAGGCGCCGAGCTCGATTATTCCACGTGTGGAAGAGTCCTATGGTAGTTTTACCGTGACGGTAGATCTGGATCAGATCGCTCAGCCAGTACTGAATGAAGAACAACAAGCAGTCACTACAACTACGGGGGCATCATCATGAGTAATGAAGAATTCGATGAGTTCAGCCAGGATGTCGTCGCTGTACCCAAAAATAAAATGACTGTTGAAAAGTTTTTTCAGCAATTCAATACATTAGATCCAAATAACTATGGTAGCTGGCCTTTATCGGTCAAAATTACCTGCTGGATTTTTATTGTCGCACTGGCCTTTGCTGTGATTTACTTCGTTATGATCAGAAGCACGATTGAGTCAATTTCACAAGCCAGTGCCCAGGAACAAAACCTGCTGAATGAATTCCGTGAAAAAGAATCCAAATTACGCAACTTACAACAATATCAAATCCAGCTTCAGGAAATGGAAGCTCGTTTTAACCAGCAGTTAGAACAGTTACCGAAAGAAACTGAAATTCCGGGTCTGGTTGAAGATATTAACCTGAGCGGTGTGAATTCAGGCCTGAAGTTTAAAAATATCCGTCTGGAACCTGAAATTAAACAAGAGTTCTTTATTGAACAGCCGATTTCAATTGAAGCGACCGGCGATTATCATGCTTTTGGTTCCTTTGTGAGCAGTATTGCCGGCTTGTCGCGTATCGTTACACTACATGATTTCACCATTACCGGTACTGAAAACAAAGAGAAAAAATCTGAAATTCCGGTCATTGATTATGTGGTGAAAGCCAAAACTTATCGTTATGTCGGTAATGCGGATGGTGCTGCAGCGCAGCCTGCAGCTAATAGCACAACTCAGGGGGCGCAGTAATGAAGAATATTAAAATTACTTCGGCTTTAACACTTGGGTTTTTATTATTGGGATGTGATTCACGCATTGATGCAGTCAATCAGGAAATGGCCAATATTCGTAATCAGCCACCTTTGCCAATTGAACCTGCGCCTGATTTTATGCCAGTTGAAACCTTCAACTATGCAGCCCATCAGATCAAAAGTCCTTTTTTACCAAGCTCTTTGGCTGCTGAACTGAAAATTATGGCGGGGAAACGGGTTTATCCAAACCTATCACGTCAACTGCAACCGCTAGAAAGTTATCCGCTGGAAACATTGACCATGAAAGGCAGTATGCGCAATCAGGCAGGACAGATTCTGGCTTTAATCCAGACGCCTGATGGTGAGGTTGAGCGGATCCAACGTGGTAGCTATATGGGACTTAATCATGGTCGTGTGGTTGGAATTACACCAACACAGATCGATTTGATTGAGATTATTCCAGATGGCCGTGAGGGATATGTGGAACGTCCGCGAAGTCTGGTTCTTATCGGGCCGGCGCCATAAGTTTTAAAGGAATAACAATGAATAAGAGTATTAAAGAATTTATTTTTGGGGATGTTAATACAATGAATCGTGTGTTTCGTCAGTTTTCCATGGGTGCTGTTGCGATTGCGGTGATGCAAGCGGCCAGTGCGCAGGTTTCAATGACCAATGTAGTACCCATGCAGCTTCCTGGACAAGGAACTGAGATTCGGGTGATGTTCAATGGTTTGCCGCCACAACCACAAGCCTATCAATTAGAATCACCATCACGTTTGATTCTGGACTTTGATAAGGCACAACAGAATTTAAAACAAAGCAGTATTCCGGTGGCAACACGTGAAGCTAGTTCGGTAGATGTCACTTCGGATGCTCAGCGTGCCCGTTTGACTGTTAATCTGGCAGATGCTGGTGCCTTTACCACGCGAGTTGAAGGGAATACCTTTATCCTGAAAATCAACTCAGCAACTCCTGTAGCCATAACTCAACCTGTGCAGCAACAGTCAGCTCAGGGTATTAGCAACATTGGTTTCCAGCGCGGTGCTCAAGGTGAAGGCCAGGTCGTTATTGATCTGTTAGGAAATAATACTCCTGTTGATGTACAGCAGCAGGGTACCAAGGTTATTGTGCGCACTTTAGGTTCCAAGATCCCGACGCATTTGACCCGTCGTCTGAATGTGAATGATTTTGCGACGCCTGTGTCGAGTGTGGATGCAGTGAATCAAAATGGATCAGGCGTGATTACGATCCAGTCCGGGGAAAGTTATGAATATATGGCTTACCAAACAGATAATAAGCTGACCATCAGTTTGAAACGTCCGGAAGCTAAGAGCCCATTACGTCCTAAAACCGTCGCTTATAGCGGTAAGAAAATTTCTTTAGATTTCCAGGATATTGAAGTACGTCGTGTACTCCAGCTTTTAGCTGATTTCACCGATATCAATATGGTGGCTGCAGACAGTGTACAAGGCAATATTACTTTGCGCTTAAAAGAAGTGCCTTGGGATCAGGCCTTGGATATTGTGCTGAAAACCAAAAATCTGGATAAACGTCGTAATGGTAATGTGATCTGGATTGCACCAGTTACAGAGCTGATAAAGGCTGAAGAGGAAGAAGCTAAGGCGATTAAGCAGAGTGTCGCACTTGCGCCTATCCAGACGGAATATATGCAGCTCAGTTATGCCAAAGCTGCTGATATTGAGAAACTGATTACGCAGAATAAAGGCGCATCTAGTTCAGGCGGTTCGAGTAGCACGAATAATAATGAGGGTGGAGAAAGCTTATTAAGTTCACGTGGTTCTGTGTCTGTTGATGCACGGACCAATACCATTATTGTGAATGATACCCAGCTCTTTATTGATAAAATCCGCAATATGGTAGACTTACTGGATGTGCAGGTGAAGCAGGTGATGGTCGAGGCACGTATTGTACGTGCAACCACCGATTTCACTAAAGAAATGGGGGTGAAATGGGGAATTCTGTCTCAAGGGATTACCAATAATGATAGCCTTCTGGTCGGTGGTAGTGACACGACGTTATGGGATCTCAGAGATCCTCAAGAAAGTGATTTAGGTGGATATACCTATGATATCCAGCGACCACAAAACCTTAATGTAGACTTGGGTGTAACCAGTCCAGGTGCCAGCCGTATTGCCTTTGGTTTGATCAGCCTTTCTGATTTTATGCTGGATCTGGAGCTTTCTGCACTTCAGGCAGATGGCTATGGTGAAGTGATTTCTACACCTAAAGTACTAACTGCAGACAAGCAAAAAGCGACTGTGGCTTCGGGTTCACAAATTCCGTATCAATCTGCTGAAGGCGGGGGTGCGAATGCAGTATCTACTACGGAATTTATTGATGCTACGCTAAGTCTGGATGTCACACCAAGCATTACGCCAGATGGCAAAGTACAGATGGAACTCAATATTACCAGTGACTCACCGGGTAACCCGACACCGACCGGACAGCTCACTATTAACAAAAACCAGATCACTACCAATGTTTTGGTAGATAATGGTGAAACAGTGGTTCTAGGTGGTATTTTTGAGCAAGAAACCCGTAATGCACAAACCAAGGTACCTTTCCTGGGGGATATTCCTTATGTAGGGCGTTTATTCCGTAAAGATTTAAAGTCGGATAATAAACGTGAGCTACTGATTTTCGTTACACCTCGAATTGTTAATGACAGTGTTTCAAGAAATCATTAATATATTTTGAATTTAACAAAACGAATAGGTGACTCCTTGCCAAGCAAAGAGTTTGAAACCCTACCAAATATTTATTTGGTAGGGCCGATGGGGGCCGGTAAAACAACAGTAGGACGACATCTCGCAGAATTGTTAGGACGCGAATTTCTAGACAGTGATCATGAAATTGAACGTAAAACAGGCGCGACCATTCCCTGGATTTTTGAAAAAGAAGGGGAACAGGGTTTTCGTGACCGTGAAACTGCTGTGATTAATGACCTTACCTCACGTCCTCATCTGGTTTTAGCCACCGGTGGTGGTGCAATTACTCAGGCTTTAAACCGAGACTATCTGAAACAGCGCGGAATCGTCGTTTATCTATACACGCCAGTTGAAATTCAACTGCAACGTACCTATCGCGATAAAAACCGTCCCCTCCTCCAAGTCGAAAATCCGGAACAAAAGTTACGGGATTTATTGGCAGTCCGTGATCCCTTGTATCGGGAAGTGGCGCATCATATTATTGAGACCAATCAGGGTGCTGCACGAGATCTGGCGCAACGGATTCTCAATCTCATTACTTCTAAAAACTAAGTTCATTGAATAAAGTGGTTAATCAAGCATGCAAACCTTATATGTAGAACTCGGAGAACGTCGTTACCCTATTTTTATCGGGAGCGATCTGGATCCACAGGCCTTATTGGCACCCTATATTCATGGCAAGCAAGTAATGATTGTGAGCAATACTACGGTTGCACCACTTTATTTGCAGCGTTATCAAACGGCGATTGAGGCTCTGGACAAACGTGTTGCGACCTGCATTCTGCCTGATGGTGAAAAATATAAGGATAGCCAGCATCTGAACCTGATTTTTGATGCACTGCTTGAAGCCGGGTTTAACCGGGACTGTACTGTGCTTGCGCTGGGTGGTGGTGTGATTGGAGATATGGCGGGGTTTGCCTCGGCTTGTTTCCAGCGCAGTGTGTACTTTATCCAAGTGCCGACGACCTTGCTGTCGCAAGTAGATTCAAGTGTGGGTGGTAAAACCGGGATTAATCATCCATTGGGTAAAAACATGATTGGTGCTTTCCAGCAGCCGCAGGTAGTGCTGGCGGATATGTCGCAGCTTTCTACTTTGCCTGATCGAGAGCTTTCAGCAGGTTTAGCTGAAGTGATTAAATATGCCCTACTCGGTGATGAAAAATTTTTAGTCTGGCTTGAAGAGAACATGGATGCTCTGGTCGCTCGTGATGAGAAATTATTGGCTGAAGCCGTTTATCGTTCCTGTGCGCATAAGGCACGGATCGTAGCCAATGATGAGAAGGAGCAAGGGGAACGTGCTTTACTCAATTTAGGTCATACCTTTGGTCATGCGATTGAATCTTACATGGGATATGGTGTCTGGCTACATGGTGAGGCTGTTGCCACCGGTATGGTGATGGCTGCGGATCTGTCACAGCGTATGGGCTGGATTTCTCAAGAAGATTTAGAACGTACAAAAAAAATCATTTCTCGTGCCAAACTTCCTGTGGTTTGTCCTAAAATCCCTCTGAATGATTTTCTGGCCTATATGGCCCATGACAAAAAAGTCTTAAATGGACAATTGCGTCTGGTGTTATTAAAGCAATTAGGCGAAGCAGTGATTACGCGAGACTTTGATCTCGAGTTAATGAAACAGGCAATTTTAGCCAATCAGGCATAGGTTTAGTTTTATGGCAGCATTACATACTCCTTGGCAAAAGATTCAGCATTATTTCTGGCTGGTCTGCGGTGTATGCTGTCTATTTGCTGCTTTAGTCTTTTGGGCGGTGACTGATTCAGATGATGTCATCGAAATTGAAAAAAAGCCTGAAACTGAAGTTCAGTTGCAGATTCAGCCGGAAAAAGTAGCCACAATGACCCATCTTGGTGCACTTTTTCAGGAAGTGAAACCATTGGACCTAAATACGCGTACCGTCGTGAATGCCAGTCATGAGCCGGAATTTCGCGGTACCAAATTTGTCAATGAAGCGAAAAACCAGCATGCCATTGAATTATTTCGTGTGACCCATGAAGCCATTTTAAAAAGTTTTCTTAAAAAACAGTCCGATCGTAACCCTTTTATTTATTTAAGAATCTCGGGTGAAAATCAGCCAGAACAATATGTATTGTTATATGGTCAATATAAGACGGCAGCGCAAGCCAATCAGGCTTTATCTACACTGAAGTTAAATTTACCAGCCTCAGTTAAGCCTGAAGTTGTAGCAATGCAGCAATATGTCAGTCTGGTCAATAATCTGGGTTCAGAAGAATTGGCCAGTAATCAAAAGCTTTACGAAATTCGTTTGAAAAATGTGCCTTTGCCGAAAGTAGATGAATCGGTACGACTTAGACAGCAGCAAACCCAAACTGAGTCCAAGCCGCGTAGCTCTCATGCTGCGACTATCAGTACCACAATTGTGCGCCGTGATTCATCGGGAAATGTAGTTGATGTACAGAAATCTGAAAGTGCTGTAGAAAGTATACCTCAACCACAAAATAACAATAATCGACCTGCTCAGGGCAGTAATCCGCGTCCTCAAAATAACGAGATTAGTGATCCATTTAATTAGTTCGGTCTAAAATAGCGCATCCAAAAAATTACAGAATTAAAAATGAGCGCTTTTGGTGCAAAAAATGCACATTAAAATTAACCCTTAGAGTGCTGTTCTGCGCTAAATCTTTGTCATCTGTATTGTTTTAATTTATGCGCTGTTTGTTGGCATGGAATTTGCTTTATTGGTGCATGAATTGAATTAATCTCCCTGTTTTAGCGCGAAAAATGATTCGATGACACTGTATGAATGTCATATTTATTCCAGATTTTTATGTTATTCATGAGCAGAATAAACTTTATTTGTTATGCATTTAGTCTAAAAAAAGACTAGTCTGAAGAAATAAAGAAAAATGCTTTTGCTCTACCAAGACGGTCTTCGAAAGTCCATTAGACGCCAGCGCAGAGAAAAATTTAGATTGTTTAATAGCCTGTTGAGGCTTAGTGAAAGAAGGGTACGCTATGCACATGCCATCGCCTAATAATGTAGCTCCCGCTCAAGGTTTATACCAACCGGATGAGTTTAAAGATAACTGTGGTTTTGGTTTGATCGCCCATATGCAGGGTGATGCTAGCCATGATCTCGTCAAGACCGCGATTCATAGTTTGAGTTGTATGACCCATCGTGGTGGTATTGCCGCAGATGGCAAGACTGGAGATGGTTGTGGTTTGCTCTTGGCAATGCCAAAAAAATTCTTCCGTGAAGAAGCAAAACGCTTAAGTGATACCACCTTGAGTGAAGTCTTTGCTGTGGGTTCGGTGTTTCTAAATCTTGATCCTGCGCTTGCTGCTCATGCCAAACAGGTTTTAAACAAAGAGATTGAAGCTGAAGGTTTAATCGTTTTGGCTTGGCGTGTAATTCCGACCAATGTCGATGCCCTGGGTGAAATTGCATTGCAATCGATGCCGGCATTTGAACAGATTATTGTTAACTGTCCAATGGGTGTGACTGAGGTTGAATTTAACCGTAAGTTATTCTTGGCACGCCGTCGTGCAGAGCAGCTGTTAAGCAATGATACGTCTTTCTACGTCACTACTTTATGTTCAACGGTCATCAGCTATAAAGGCTTGATGATGCCGGAAGCGATTGCAGATTTTTATACAGATCTGGCTGATCCACGTTTGGAATCACATATTGTGGTCTTCCATCAGCGCTTCTCGACCAATACCTTGCCACGCTGGCCGTTGGCACAACCGTTCCGTTACTTGGCACACAATGGTGAAATCAATACCATTACTGCGAATCGTAACTGGGCCATGGCGCGTGTGCCGAAATTTGAAAATCCATTATTGCCAGGTTTAACTGAACTGAATCCAATTGTGAACCGTACCGGTTCAGATTCTTCAAGCCTGGACAACATGCTGGAGATTCTGGTGGGTGGCGGCATGGATCTGTTCCGTGCACTCCGTATGCTGGTTCCGCCTGCCTGGCAGAACGTGGAAACACTTGATGCTGATCTGCGTGCATTCTATGAATTCAACTCAAAACATATGGAAGCTTGGGATGGTCCAGCAGGTCTGGTGATTCAGGATGGTCGCCATGCGATCTGTATGCTGGATCGTAATGGTCTGCGTCCTGCGCGTTGGGTCATCACCAAAAATGGTTATATCACGCTGGCTTCTGAAATTGGTGTCTGGGGTTATCAACCTGAAGATGTGATTTCTAAAGGCCGTGTCGGTCCTGGCCAAATGCTGGTCATTGATACGCAAACCGGCAAGGTGCTGGATACGCAAGATGTCAATAATCATCTGAAACGTATGCGTCCATACCGTGAATGGTTACGTGAAAATTCTGTACGTTTGCAAGGCAGTCCAGAGCTGGAAGAATACCTGTGCGATCAAGGCTTAAAAGGCGATAGCTTAAAAGCAGCACAGAAAATGTTCATGGTGACTTTTGAAGAACGTGACCAGTTATTACGTCCAATCGCAGAAAGCGGTCAGGAAGCTGTAGGTTCAATGGGTGACGATACGCCAATGGCCGTGTTATCACGTCAGGTGCGCCATGTATCGGATTATTTCCGCCAGCAGTTTGCACAGGTGACCAATCCGCCGATCGATCCGTTACGTGAATCGATTGTGATGTCACTGGAAACCTGTTTGGGTCGTGAACAAAACGTCTTTGAACAAGGGCCTGAGCATGCAGACCGCTTGATCATTTCCAGTCCTGTGCTTTCTAATTCGAAAATGCATCAGATCCGTACGCTGGGTCGTGCCGGTTACGAAATTGCAGATATCGACCTGAACTATGCTGAAACCGAAGGTCTGGAAGCTGCAATTGCACGGATCTGTGAAGAGTCTGCGCAAGCCATTCGTGATGGTAAAACCTTACTGGTGCTTTCAGACAAGAAAATCCGTGAAGGTTACTTGCCTGCCAATGCTTTCATGATCACTGGTGCGGTGCATCATCACCTGATCAATACTGGTCTACGTACAGATGCCAACCTGATTATTGAAACAGGATTTGCACGTGATCCACATCAGTTTGCAGTGCTACTTGGTTTTGGTGCGACAGCCATCTATCCGTACCTGGCTTATGACGTGATCAATGATCTGGTCGCAAAAGGTGAATTATTGGGTGACCCGATTTATGCACAAAACAATTTCCGTAAGGGGATTGAAAAAGGCTTATTGAAAGTTCTATCGAAAATGGGTATTTCTACGGTTGCTTCTTATCGCGGTGGTCAGCTGTTTGAAGCAGTGGGTTTATCTAATGAAGTGGTGGATAAATGCTTCATCGGTGTGCCAAGTCGTATTCAGGGTGCCACTTTTGTCGATCTTGAAAATGATCAAAAACAATTGGCGGATATTGCCTGGAAAAACCGTAAACCAATTGATCAGGGCGGCTTGCTGAAATTTGTATTCGGCAAGGAATACCATGCCTTTAATCCGGACGTGATCAACTCGCTGCATAAAGCAGTGCGTTCGGGTAATTATGCAGACTTTAAAGAGTATGCAGAACTGGTGAATAACCGTCCGATCGCAACGATCCGTGACTTATTTAAACTGAAAACAGACAACTCGATTCCAGTCGAACAAGTGGAATCTGTGGAGGAGATCCTGCCTCGCTTTGACTCTGCCGGCATGTCTTTGGGTGCACTATCACCTGAAGCACACGAAGCGATTGCGATTGCCATGAATACTATTGGCGGTCGTTCAAATTCAGGTGAGGGCGGTGAAGATCCAGCGCGTTATGGCACCATCCGTAACTCGAAAATCAAACAAATTGCATCGGGCCGTTTTGGTGTAACGCCTGCTTATTTAACATCAGCAGAAGTTCTCCAGATTAAAGTCGCGCAAGGTGCAAAACCAGGTGAAGGTGGTCAGTTGCCGGGTGGTAAAGTGAATGGTCTCATTGCCCGTTTACGTTACTCTGTGCCGGGAGTTACCCTGATTTCGCCACCTCCGCATCATGACATCTATTCAATTGAGGATTTATCACAGTTGATCTTTGATTTAAAACAGGTTAACCCACAGGCGATGGTGTCAGTTAAGCTGGTTTCTGAACCGGGTGTTGGTACGATTGCGGCAGGTGTAGCGAAAGCGTATGCCGATTTCATTACCATTTCTGGTTATGATGGCGGTACAGCGGCTTCTCCACTTTCTTCAATTCATCATGCAGGTTCACCGTGGGAACTTGGTCTTTCTGAGGCGCATCAGGCCCTTCGTGTCAATGACCTGCGTGGTAAAGTTCGCGTACAGACAGACGGCGGTTTAAAAACCGGTCTGGATGTCGTAAAAGCAGCAATTCTGGGTGCAGAAAGCTTCGGCTTTGGTTCGACTCCAATGATTGCCTTGGGTTGTAAATACCTGCGTATCTGCCACCTGAATAACTGTGCAACCGGTGTAGCAACCCAGCAAGATCATTTACGTCAAGAGCATTATATTGGCGAGCCACAAATGCTGATCAACTTCTTCACCTTTATTGCTGAAGAAACCCGTGAATGGCTGGCGGCACTCGGTGTGTCAAGTCTGAAAGATCTGATTGGCCGTACGGATCTGCTGGAAGTCTTGCCAGGTGAAACTGCAAAGCATGCACATCTTGATTTAAGTAAATTACTGGAATCACATCCTGCTGCAGAAGGTAAAGCACAGTACTGCGAAGTACAGGGCAATGCACCATTCGATAAAGGGATTCTGGCAGAGAAAATGGTGGATGAGATTCTACCTGCCATCGAAGCAGGAACTGGCGGCGAATATAGCTTCACGATCGGTAACTGTGATCGTTCGATTGGCGCACGCCTGTCTGGTGAAATTGCGAAACGTTATGGCAACCTGAGCATGGAAGCCCATCCGGTGAAAGTCCATCTAAATGGTACTGCGGGTCAGTCGCTGGGTGTATGGAATGCTGGCGGTCTACATATTAGCCTGGAAGGTGATGCTAATGACTATGTCGGTAAAGGCATGGCCGGTGGTCGCATCTCGATCTTCCCGCCAAAAGGTTCGCCATTCCAGACGCAAAATACCGCGATCATTGGTAACACCTGCTTGTATGGTGCGACTGGCGGTAAGTTATATGCAGCGGGTACGGCAGGTGAACGTTTTGCGGTACGTAACTCGGGTGCATTTGCCGTGATTGAGGGTGCAGGTGATCACTGCTGTGAATATATGACCGGCGGTATTGTGACTGTGCTGGGTAAAGTTGGGCATAACTTCGGTGCAGGTATGACTGGTGGTTTTGCTTATGTGCTTGATCTGGATAATGACTTCGTTGATCATTATAACCACGAACTGATTGAGCTGAACCGTATTTCCACCGAACCAATGGAAGAGCATAAAGCCTTCCTGGGGCGTATTCTGGATGAACATATTAAAGAAACGGGTAGTGCTTGGGCGTACAAGATCCGCCATGAGTTTGACTTCTACAGCCGCAAGTTCTGGTTGGTAAAACCAAAAGCAGCCAATTTGCAAACGCTGTTAAAAACAACTCAAGCTGATCCACAATAATTCCACTACTGCAGAAACATAGGCAGATGTAAGGCAACTGTGAACCCCTTACATCTCCCCACGGAGAGAGACATGGCAGAACGCCTGAATAATGACTTTCAATTCCTGGATGTCGCACGCCAAGATCCAGAGAAAAAAGAGATTGATGTCCGCAAAGCAGAATTTGTGGAAATTTATAAGCCTTATACCGCGGAAATTGCAGCCAATCAGACGCATCGCTGCCTCGGCTGTGGTAACCCTTACTGTGAATGGAAGTGTCCGGTACATAACTACATTCCCAATTGGTTAAAACTAGTGTCTGAAGGCCGGTTGTTCCAAGCGGCTGAACTGTGTCACCAGACCAACACCTTGCCAGAAGTCTGTGGCCGTGTCTGTCCACAAGACCGTTTGTGTGAAGGCGCGTGTACCCTGAACGACGGTTTCGGTGCAGTGACGATCGGGAATGCCGAAAAATATATCAACGACACTGCCTTTGCATTGGGCTGGCGTCCAGATATGTCCAATGTGCAATGGACCAATAAGAAAGTCGCGATTATTGGGGCAGGTCCCGCAGGACTTGGCTGTGCGGATATTCTGGTACGTAATGGGGTAAAACCTGTGGTCTTTGATAAACGTCCGGAAATTGGTGGTTTGCTGACTTTCGGTATTCCAGAATTCAAAATGGAAAAAGACGTAATGAAGCGTCGCCGTGAAATTTTCACGGGCATGGGGGTGGAATTCCGTCTGAATACTGAGATTGGTACAGATGTGACCATCGACCAGTTACTTGCCGATTATGATGCGGTATTTATGGGTATGGGAACCTATACCTATATGAAAGGTGGTTTTGCCGGTGAAGATCTGGATGGTGTGTATGATGCACTAGATTTCCTGATTGCGAATGTCAATCGTTGTCAGGGCTGGGAAAAAGACCCAGCTGAATACATCAGCGTGGAAGGCAAGAAAGTCATTGTTTTAGGCGGTGGTGATACTGCCATGGACTGTAACCGTACTTCGATCCGTCAAGGTGCCGAGTCAGTCGTCTGTGCTTATCGTCGTGATGAAGAAAATATGCCAGGTTCACGCCGTGAAGTGCAAAATGCGCGTGAAGAAGGGGTGAACTTCCAGTTTAACCGTCAGCCGATCGAAGTTGTTGGTGAAAATGGTAAAGTAACCGGTGTAAAATTTATTACTACTCAGCTGGGTGAGCCGGACAGTCGTGGTCGCCGTAGTCCAGAGCCGATTCCGGGTTCAGAAGAAATTCTTCTAGCGGATGCAGTCCTGCTTGCTTTCGGTTTCCGTACCAGTCCAGCAGACTGGTTCACCGATGTGGAAATCAATCTGGATGGTTCAGGTCGTGTCGTTGCCGCTGAGCAGCAACAATACAAATTCCAGACGTCGAATCCAAAAATCTTCGCTGGTGGTGATATGGTTCGTGGTTCTGATCTGGTGGTAACTGCAATTTGGGAAGGCCGTCAGGCAGCTGAAGGTATCTTGGATTACCTTGATGTCTAACCGTTAAAGATCAATAATCATCATTCAAAACAACCCGCTTCGGCGGGTTTTTATTTTTGGATATTGTCTAGCTTAAAGAGAGGCTCTTAAAAAAGATTATAAAAAGTAACAAAACTTTAGAAAATACTGTTTAAAATCAAATTAATTATATAAATATTAATAAAGAATTGAGGACAAGATATCATGCGTGTATTCAAACAATCTCTTATCGCCTTGATGCTGGCCAGTACCTTGACCCTGAGTGGTTGCGGCTATAACACCTTACAAGTCAAGGATGAGGCGGTGACTGCTTCATGGTCTGAAGTGCAAAACCAGTATCAGCGCCGTGCCGATCTGGTACCGAATCTGGTCAATGTGGTCAAAGGCTATGCCGCACATGAAGAGCAGGTATTGACCGAAGTAACTCAAGCACGCGCCAATGTGGCAGGGCTAAAAGTAGACCGTGAAGTACTGGAAGATCCAGAACTGTTTCAGCGTTATCAGGAAGCGCAGTCGCAAATGACCAGTGCTTTGTCGCGTCTTTTAGCCGTCACTGAGAATTATCCCGATCTGAAAGCCAATCAGCAGTTCCGTGATTTGCAGATACAGCTGGAAGGCACTGAAAACCGGATTGCAGTGGCACGTAACCGTTATATTACGACAGTACAGGACTTCAACTCTTATGCGCGTCAATTCCCGCAAGTGATCACGGCCAAAGTGATTGGCATGGATACCAAACCGAATTTTAGCGCCGAGCAGAGTGCCCAGAAAGCGCCAACAGTTTCCTTTGAATAAGTATCCACTTATAAAATAAACGAGAGATCATATGTCTGAGATTCTGCTGAAATGCTGTGCCGGTTTGCTTCTCATGCTGGGCATGGGAATAACCACGCTTGTTTCAGCAGAAACGGCTACAGCTACAGATACTGAAGAAGTCATCGTAGCCCGTGAAATTTTGCAGCCTAAAGCGGGTCAAAATGTTCCAGCCCAAAATACAGAAACTGCAGCAGCTTCACAGTCACAAATTGCCAATGACATAGCGGAAGGGCAGCTTCAGCGCGACCTACCAAGTCTGAATGAACCGATCATTGATCAGGCGAATTTACTCAGTGCCACTGAAAAGCAGCAACTTAGTCAAAGAATCATTAATCTCTATGAAGCTGGCAAAGCTCAGATCGGGGTGGTAATTGTACCTACTACAGGCCAGGAAGATATTTTTGACTATTCCATGCGTGTGGCGGATCGCTGGCAATTGGGCTCAAAAGAACATGATAATGGTTTGTTAATGACCATTGCGGTAAATGACCATCGTATCCAGATTTTAACTGGATATGGGTTAGAAGGTGTTTTGCCAGATATTGTGGCTGGACGAATTATTAATAACAAAATTACACCTTTGTTTAAGCAGGGTCAGTATGCGCAAGGGATAGATGCGGGGCTGGCAGAAATTGAGCGTATTCTAAATCTGGATCCAGAAATTGCAGCTCAAGCAGCGGCTGAGCTTAAAGAGCGTCAGGAGCAGGCTTATAAAGCGCAGCAAGCATCTCAAGCGACTTTTGGTTCGGTTATTTTTATTATCGTCGCTGGTGTCATTGGTTCCATGATCTTTGGCAGGAAGCTAAGTGCGGCCACTGCCGCAGTAGCGGGCACAGCAGCCGGGTTAGTCAACGGTATGGGATTGGTCGCTAGCCTATTAATTGGTGCTGGAGTTTTCTTTTTGCTCGTTACCTCACTTGCTCAGTTAATCCTGCATGCCTTTATGGCAGGTGGAGGTCGTGGCGGTGGTAGTGGACGTGGTGGTTTTGGAGGCGGCGGCTTCGGTGGAGGCGGCGGTGGTTTTGGTGGGGGAGGAGCATCAGGCTCATGGTAACAACTACAGATACAACAGATATTGTCACGCAGCCTAAGCTGGAAGAACATGCTCAACCAAGTTTTAAGCGCTGGCTTAAGCATTTCTTTTATATGCCGGCAACCAAGCGTTTTTTCTCCAAGCAGGATCAGCATGCGATTGCACTAGCTGTTGAAGAAGCCGAGCATGGGCATATCGGAGAAATTCAGGTCGTAATCGAGGGATGCTTATCTGCACGATCAGCCTATTATCAGGATACTTTGTGTCGAGCTCGACAACTCTTTGCCGAGCTGGGTGTCTGGGATACTGAATATAATAGTGGTGTGCTGTTGTATTTAAACCTGTGTGAACATAAGGTTGAGATTGTGATTGATCGAGGCATCAAGCAGGCCACTACTCAAGAAGTCTGGGATCAGATTTGTCAGCATATCATTCAGTTGATACAGCAAAAGCAGTTTAAGCAAGGGGTGATTGAAGGAGTAAAGAAGATTGGAGAGGTCTTAGATCAGTATTATGATCGAAAAATAGATGATTTAGAGAATGAATTAGGGAATAAGCCGATTATTTTAGGGTGATTTTTTTATATATTGCTTGCATAAGAAAAGATATTCTGCTGCTTTAGAGCGATTAAAAGCCAATAAACCGATGGTTATACCAAAAGGGTCTGCGATTAATAATGATACCGTGGCACTTGAAGCTAGGCGTAAGCGTAGTTCAATTAAGAAGAGCCGTCATGCTGCATTAATTGAAGCAATTGAGCAAGCTGTGCAGGCAGCAGGGTAAAATGTTCTTTCGCCTACATAACAGGTTGAACAAGCAAAAAACAAAACTAAAGCTGTAAAAAGTGCTTATGAGCAGCTTGAGGAAGATTATGAAAAACTGCTGAAAAATTATAATTCTCTTTTGTTGGAAAATTTTGAGTTAAAACAAAAAACGCATCAAATTTGATGCGTTTTTTATTAAGAAATTAGATACCCGAACAAGTTTTTGGACGAACTGCTTGGTCGAGATTAGATGTACACGCCCAAGAACCACCATTTTGTGTATAAGTGAAAACAACAATTCTATTTTTTAATTTATCATTAATACCAGATGCATTTTTAAAAGTAGCAGTCAGTTTACATTTTCCAGCTTCACTTCCGTCAGCAGTGATATTGTCTACATATTGACCTGAAAGAGTATGACCATTACTTGAATGTAAAGCACCAGCTGGAACTAATGGAGTGCTATTATCGGCTTCTCCCTCTCCTGCATTATTTGGTTTAGCAGGAATTTCAGGAGTTGTACTACAAGCAGTAGCTAGACCAACCATTCCTGCAAGATCAATTACAGGAGTTTTTAATCCGCCAAGGAGGTTAATTGCTTCAGACGCTTGAGTACGTGCCGTATAATTTTGATACTGAGGAATTGCGATTGCTGCCAAAATACCAATGATTGCAACAACAATCATTAATTCGATCCATTCCATAAGTCACTTTATACGGACATACATCAAGTCATTGAATTTTATTGTTTTACTTCATTATTCAGTTTGTCCATATGGACATGGATTTAAAAGGACAAAAGTTTTTAAATTGTCCATATCAGGAAATAGATTTTAATCAGTGTGATTGAATGAATTTTTATAAAAGCAGACTAGTCGTGAGATATTTTAAAATTTTGATAAGCTAAAAACCGACTAAAAAAATCCAGACTCATTTATAAGCCAACTTCTGTATTTCTTTTTATCATGAAGAATCACACATCTTGCATAATGCAGAACAATACGCCTAGTCGCTTCGTCATCACCAAATTGCATGGACAAAACTTTTACAGCTGGACGAGGTATTCATTCGTTTACTTTGAAGTCTTTTAGCCGTTTCACTCTATTATTCCCTATTATATGAAGCATTCAGCATAGGACAGTATTTTTCAATTTCAAAGTGAATTGGTAAGCAAATAAGCAAAACAATTCAACTAACAAGCACACATCTGCTTAGCTGCCAATAATTTAGCTATTCCTACTACCAACAACTTCCATATTTACATTTCTCAAAACCGAAAAAACTGACACTTTTTGTCACTTAGTTACATGAATTTACTGATCACTTTTTTACATTTTTGAATCCATTAAACAAAGTATTGATTTCAAGCATAATAATTAGATAACATGTTTTGGCACACTTTGTGCAAACTATTAACTAGCTTACAAAGCTTATAACTAAATTAAACAAAACATTTGTGGAGAATGTTATGAAATCAAATCAACAGGGCTTCACCCTGATCGAGCTCATGATTGTGGTCGCTATTATTGGTATTCTTGCTGCAATTGCGATTCCGCAATATCAAACTTATACTGCGAAGTCACAAGTGACTCGTGCTGTAAGTGAAGCAGCTGGTTTGAAAACAGCTTTAGATACTTGTATTTTAGATGGTAAGGCTACAGCTGCTTGTGATTTTGGTGCTACAGGTTCAAATATCCTTACAGCCCAAACTACAGGTGGGCTAAATGGAGCTAATGGCGCAGTTGCGAATAAAGCTGGGGTGCCTGCTGCTGTTATTGGTGCTAATGCAACTACTAACTCAACAATTACAGCTACTTTAGGCTTCAGCGCAGCACCTGCAGTTGCTGGAAATACAGTGATTTGGACACGTAATGCAGGTACAGGTACTTGGACTTGTGCTTCTAATGTATTGAAAAAATACGAAACAACTGCTTGTCCAACTACTTCTACTACCTAAAATATTAGAATTGAAAAAATAAAGCACATCTTTTAAAGATGTGCTTTTTGTTTTAACTCAAAATTTTCTAATAATAGCGAATTGCACTTTTCCAATAGTTTTTCATAATCTTTCTTAAGCTGCTCATAATCACTTTTCACCGCTTTGGTTTTACTTTTAGCTTGTTCAACCTGCTGTGCAGGCGAAAGAGCATTTTGTCCTGCTTCTTGCGCAGCCAGCTCAATCGCCTCTACCAGTGCGGCATAACGGCTCTTCTTAATCGAACCCCGTTTACGTCCAGCTTCAAGCGCCACGGTGTCATTATTAATGGCAGAGCCTTTGGCTAAAATGGTTGGTTTATTGGCTTTTAAGCGCTCTAAAGCGGCATAATATTCATTGAGTACACTCATATTTTAAACCTCAATATTGATCGTTTGAATTTTTTGAATAGTTTTATTTAAAGCCATAATATCGCTATCCATCTGCCCATACAGCAAACTACTTGGTGCTTGTGTATCTCGTGCTCGTTGTAATCGTTGTACTGCTTTTTGCATTTTCTCTGCGCTGCCAGCATCAAACACTGCATGGGCACAACTCAAACAGCTCGTAATCGCAGTAAAGGAGATTTTTTCGCAAGAATCTGGGTTGGTACATGCCCCAAAAAGACTTGGTTTATAAGCAATTTCCCCTTTTTTCATGCGCTTGATAGTTTCATCACGGTTTGGGAATATCTTCAGCAATTGCTTACGTTCTTTTTGCAATTGCAAATAGGTTCCTGCACCGCCAAAGAGATTACTAGAGCTCTTGATCACACCTTCTTCAAATTGCGTATATGAATGCACCAGTCGCTGATATTCCAGCTCTTGAATAAACTCCTTTTGGCTATCACTGGCTAAAATATTCGGAGCAAATACTGCATTGTCTCGGTAATACAAAGTCATTGCTTCAGTTAAATGCTTATATTGAACCGACAAAGCACCCAACCCAATAATACCTGAACGGGCTCCATACACAGCTAGCGAACGCCTAAATTGATGCGTGCAAATATTCCAGTATTCACCTAGCTGACAGTCTTTTTCTTCACGCCAGTTGCGAAAGCCATCGAATGCCTCTAGCTCGGCTATATCACTTTCTGTAATTCGTAGCTCATCTCCCAACTTTGCTAGGAGATGCTGACGATAGACATTAAAATTGGACTGTATTCGAGTCGGAGCACCTGAAAAATTGGAAATAAAATCAGTTTCATGCTCAATATTGCGGTTATTTTTATATCGATGCTTTTGTGAATACAGGGTTGGAAATAAGGGATATTCACGAGGATTAGAAAAATCATAATGTGGATTCAACAAGGCATAGATTTCACCAATGCTTTGTGCTGAATTTACTGCGATTTGAATATCTTCAAACGTGATCCAATAGGTAGATTTATTACCGCCACCATGCAACTTGGAGGTATAGCCCATTAATACATGTACAAGATGCTCATTACTTTGAACAGTTTGATAGCAGTCATAAGACAGCTGATTCACTTCATTGTCCCGCATTCCTGTAAACAGATGAATCCAAAGCTTTGCCATGCCTTGAATAATGGTCATATAACGGGTCAGATTGGCATGTTTGTGAATGTGATGATTTTCAAACAGTGCGGTTAAACCGAGTAGATCACGAGCATCGACAAAGCTCACTGCTTTTTTATAATCGCTGAACTCACGTGGCATCCGTGCAAATGACGGCTCTTGTTGAATGCGCTGAAACCATTGCAATAAGGCAGGTGCGTTTTGATTAAACTCATTCAATTTATCTGCTAAAGCATTAATTAAAGCGATATAAAGCCGTGAAGGAACGACTTTGGTTTGCGGGCCGACTTTAGCTGACTGCAACCTGAGTTGAGCCGCTAACTTCGCTAAATGCTCAATCGGTTGATATGTATTAAATGCAGGGATCAATGAGCGATACTGCTGTTGCAGAGTGAAACAATCAGTTAAAAATGCTTTGATGCGCAAGACGGTTGGATAACTTACGCCAACATAGGCATCATTGACTTTCGATAGATAAGTGACATCACTAAATAACTGTTGTAACGTACAGCCATTACGATAGGCGATGGCAGCAAACTGACGCAAAACTGTATGCCGCTTCTCAATACTTTTAATAATCGACTTGCCAGATTTTATATAAAGCAAAGCAAAACTGATTTTTTTCATTTCTGCACGTATTTGACAGAAGAGAAAGTCGCTCTCTCTTGCATTTTCAAGCCATGTATTAAAATTTAATCGACAATGGCACTTTGGTAAATATGGAGAAAGATCCCAGATATTGTCTGCATAGACAGACAATGTTTCACTGCTCTTCATTCGTGATAATACAAAAGTATTTGGAACAGTCAGCTGATTATTCTGTAGATGATATTCATCCGGTAAGAACCGTTCTGCAATACCCAATGAATATAAATATGAATTAAATGAACTCATGCGATCCACTCCAAATCAAGTAATAATTCAAAATGATTCAGCCAATACGCATCTAAATCACCACTTTCCACTTCTTCCTGAATCGACAAAATGCGATCTCTTAAAGTTTCATAAGCGTTTGACAACTCAGTCAGTACCTCATCAATACGATGTATAACCACACCAAACTGCGACTCCCATTTGATCAAATCCGTAGCTTTTTGCTTAACGTAGCCGAGCAGACTTTTCAGTGATAAAAGCTTACGCACATCTTCGTCATCAGCGTGGACTGCATAGTGGTGGCAAAATAGACAATGCTCAAATTGTTGACAGTTTGGAGTTGGGGCTTGTGCAGTAAAACCGATTGCTTTTTCGGGCTGTAGATTTGTTGTCGTACAAGCCCCGACAGGTAAGGTCTGAACATCAACAGGCTCATCTAACGTTTGCACAGCGATTCGTTCAAGCGTTCGTGTTTTTGCGACCGCAACTTCTCGCAGCTCATTAAAAAACTGTGAAATTTGCTGGGCTGCATCTTTGAATGAAGTACGTGCATAATTATTTCTTGCGGTATCGAGTGAGTGCCCCATTACTTCAGCTTCGAGCAAGAGATCACTATCGCTCAATTCAACATATTGACTGCTTGTATGCTTACGCCACTGTTGTGGCGTAATCCAAATCATTCTTGGAAAAATGCGCTGAAAAAACTTTTTAATTAATTGTAATCTGCCGTAGCTGACAGGTCTCAACTGTTGAATTTCGTTGCGTAATGGAAAAATGAAATCACAGGGTTCATCTTGAATATACCATTCACGAAGTTCTAAAATTTTCCTAAAAACTGGCTCAAATTGCACCCCAAATTCAGGTTGAACTTCTTTCCCGCCAGCACGGCTTTTTGTACCTGAGAAACGTCGACCTTGGGTGGATGGCAGGACTTCCATCGTATCAAGTTGTAACTGCTGGGCTGTGTCTAAATTGGCCCCAGTTTGTGCGATAAAGAGCAACATGCCGATGACAAGACCATATGAAGCAAGTCTTTCACGCTCTATGTGTCGCTTATCCTCATTACGTTGCTGCAATTTATACAGGGCTTCATTACGGTTTTCACGTAAGCGCTTTCTATATTCACTATCCTCAGCAAGACCAAAATCAGCCAACATTTTGGAAAAAGCTGGAATAACTGGATATTTGGCTAAATAACTCTGCATATCAAACTGGATATGCTGTTTTTCATTTTGATGATGAAAGCCCGAGTAAAAATAGAAGTCTTCTTCACTAACTGATTGAAAATGCGCAGGAAAATCTGCTTTTTGTATCACAATACGATGGATTTCAAGAAAGACATTCAACAAAGTTGCATAAGTTTTTTGATGATCTTCTTCCGCAATTGGCAAAACAGGAACATCATAACGCTGAGACTGTACTTGCATCGCTTGACTAATAATATCAATTTCATGACAGTCAAATACATATGCTATTAATTTGGCTGCATTACGCTGATATTGCTTTGCTGTATGTGCAGCCAAACTTTTATCTTCAGTATCAGCAAGCAAAGTGCGATCAACTAAAGATTTACTGTAACGACGATACGCATCGATCACACTGTCTTGATTCGATAAATCAAAAACTTTCTTTTGCTGATCCACCCAATCTAGAAATATTTTACTAGTGTAGTAAAAGAGGCCTTTTGACAAATCTGATCCGCTCATTTGCAACAAATAGTCCGTTAAACACTGCAAAAAATAACGTCTTTTTTCATCAAAAGATGCAGATAACTGCTGTTCTGACAAAACCTCGCCAGGTACTCTTTTACGATAAAATAGATTTCCGATGTCAAATGTCTTAAAAGCAAAAGAAGCGGTTTTATCCTTGCAAACGAGAATAAGTCGCTCATGTTCATTAATCTGTTTATTGATATCGGTGATATGGACGAACAATGGGGTACGTGTGAAGCTCATGACAATTCTCCCGCTAAATTGACAGAAGACATCACGTACTTCATTAAACTTGATTCATACTCATGCTGAATTTTATTGCGCCACTGTAAACGAGATTTGTAATTCAAATATTGTAAAGTAGTGCTGATGTTGCGATGACCCATACGAGCTTGCACATATTCGACAGCTGTCATCGCCGAGTGCCCTTCGGGCAGGTGTTGTAATTGGCTTTCCAGTAAATTCATACCAAAACTGGCACGTAAATCATGAAATTTAAAACTTTGGAATTGCGGATCAATCAAGTAGATTTCGGGCAACAACACCACTTTTAAGTAACTACGTACTGCTTCGCCTTCATACAGTTTAAGCCTAGCCCCAAATGACTCAAAGGCTTTAATTTTCTCGGTCAGTTCTTGCTGTTCTGCTTTACTGGTGTAGAAAGATGTACCTAGTTTAGTGAGAAATACATAGTTTTCATTAGAATCACCGTATCCAGACTTCTGTCTACGCTGTTGTGCTTGTGGGCTATCAATATAAATTTTAAGGTCTTGTGCTAACCAATTCGGGATTAGCAGGGTCATTGGTCTTTGAAATTTGGTATCAATGCCTGTACCCGCCCCAACTGGCAGGCGGATAAAACCCTGGCTATCAGGCTCACGACCAATTAAGTTTTTGATTCGTAAAGTACAAATTGTTTGCAGGCGAGCACCAGTGAACAATGCAAGATAGAACATCAACTGATATTCACGTGATGATTTTTGCAGTGCTTTTAATATAACAGCCTGCTCTTCAACACTGAGTGGGCTTAATTCACCATTATCCTTAATCACTTCAGAATTTGGGGCTTTAGCAGGAACATGAATTGCAAGGTCATGCGACTTAATTGCCATTTTTCTACGTGCGCCAAACTCATTATCAACAGCAATATATTTATAGACGTCTTGAAATGGAAGCCCATAGCGTTGATGATCAACTAAGTCTTCCATTACAAGAAATCGATAAAAGTTCACGACTGCATTAATTCGACCACGTGCAGAACTGGCGGAAATGAGACCTGCATTTGCCTGCTCAATAAGACGAGTACGATATTTAAAAATCGCATTCAACTGTTTCAATTTATGAAATTTCAAACAGTCCAGCTGCTCATCTTCTAAAAAGCGCTGAAAATCAAGTAATTGATTAGCAATAGATGCAAATGTTTTAAAATCATATTGTATTGTTTGTTGTAATTTTTTCAGCAAGTACAGATTAAAAATTTCAGATGGCTGCCCATCTCCTTGGATAATCATGGGGAATTCGAGGTAAGCATCACCATATTTTTCGAATTCTACATCATTTAAACAACGGGTTGCTTCAACCAGTTTCAATAGCTGAAATTTTGAAAGGGTCACGACTTTCGCTTGAGACCGGTAACGTGACTGACCATTTTTAAGTTTAGTGCTCATTTGAGCCTCCTGTTTATTAAAAAACAGGCAAAAAGCCACCTTGAGACAGGATTGACAAAAATGCCCCTATTCATCAAAATGGAATTGTCTGGACACCAATCAAGACAATCTATAAAAGCTCATGTTCCCGCATGGGCTTTTATACTTTTTGCCGAATGAAAATAATTACTTTTTTGTCAATTCTCTCTGTTCCTCTTTTCTTAATCGTTCCAATTCCGTAATAAAAAAAGCATTCATTGACTGATGTCTTTGCTTTGCCATTTGTTTGACCCAAGAAACTAAATCTATGGGTAAACGAAGATTCGTTTGTTTCATATGCTGCTCTACATTACTTGTTAGCATATTGCTAACATAGCAATATGCTAACACTTGTGTCAACTCTTTTTTATAGCATAATGCTAGTATTAAATTTTCTACTATTAGTGGAATATATGGGTAAAAAAGATATTCAATTTAATCTTCGAATTCCTGAAGAGTTAAAAAATAAAGTGGATGCTGCTGCAAAAGCTAATCAACGCTCTATTAATGCTGAAGCAACTTCTAGGCTTTATGATTCATTTGTCATGAATGATAATATCCAAGTCGAAGCGGCAAGAATCGTTGAAAAATTTTTACGATCACGCTCACCCACAGAACGAAAAAAAGTGGTTGCTGAACGTTTAAATTTCGTATTAAGTGAATTAAAAAAAACTCATCATTTTAGAGAGTTTACAATTGCTGAATTAGCCTTTGAGATAGGTGAAGATACGGCTGATGAAGCTGAAGCATGGTTTAGAGCAGAGCTAGAACCGACCTTCGGTCAACTAGAGAAAATAGCGCAACATACTTCAGCGAATCCCAACTGGTTATTTTTCGGCAAACAAACCCCGTATAATATTCAACATATACGTTTAAATGAATATTTAGATCAAGATATAAAGCTGCTCTTAGGTTCAGACCCAAGTAATGAATATTTATCTGCGTCAAAAGTGAAAGAAATAAAATTTATTCGCGAATTATCAGAAACAGGGCAGTTAATTATTCTTAAAATTTATGAAAATTATGCAGTTGAGACTTTTTATCCCCCATATCATATCAGTGACGTAAATGGTGTTGGTGGATATAACTCATTGTTATATTTTTGTTTATTGACCAAAGTACTGTTGCGATATTATAAATCTAAGGTGAATGTATATAGTCATCTGCTTTCAGAAGAGCAGTTTAAACTTATTTTGACTGGAACAGTTCATCCCTTAACAATTGCAGAAAAACTACATCATATTCCTTGGGTAGATGATTTAGCAGATAAACTGCCTGATCGCACTTTAGATTATTGGGATGGCTTTGATGAATTAAGGGCAAGAGTATTGCGTGATTTCAAAGAAAAAAAATACATTCAGACAATTTGGAATGATCCTGAATTGTATTTAAAGCATCCTATTGAGCTTTAAAAAAAAGGACGACATTTTGCTAAGTGTCGTCTCTTTCCTCATACTCATCGGTATATTCAAATAAATCTTGCATATTACAATTAAAATATTTGCACAATGTATCAGCAACAGAAAGTTCAATCCGTATTGCACGATCATAGTAAAGACTCGTTAGCGTATTGCGATTAATACTGGTCGCCTGAGCTACCTCACTTAACTTTAAAATTTTTCGCTCACCCATCAAATTTGACAACCTACATCTAATCATAGCAACCTTCAAATCAAAAAAATAACCTACAGTAAGTTAATTTAACTTGATAAATTATTTTTAGAATGTTAATTTAACCTACAGAAAGTTATTTTATTTCACAGAGAAACAAATTAACCTTTCTAAATATCATTATATAATTTCTATGCGAGTTCAGCTATGAATAACTATTTTTCTCCAAAATTCTTTGTTTCAGAAGAAGTCCGCTCAACTGCTGTTGCTCTAATCAAAGAGTTTAATATTGACCGTACATTTGATTTAGCTTTATTCCTGAATGTTAATCCTAACTTAAATGACCAAGATGCAACTTTAGCCTGGGTTAATTATTTTGAAAAAAATCAACATGACCTCAACGACTTCAATCATGTTAGACGACACTTTATGAAAAATTTTCCTAAAATTATGTTTGCAAACTTCAGTGAATAAAATAATCAAAGGGAGATATCAAATATCTCCCTTAATTTTTTATAACAATGCTCTTATGGTAATCTCAACAAGAAGTAAAAATTAATTTAATTGGTTATAAAAATATGGAATTATCAACAAAAGCAGGTCATATTGAGCCATCAGTCATTGCTTTTGACGTATTTGGTACACTTGTAAAAATAGGGGACAGACGTTCCCCATATGGAAAATTAATGAAATGGCTTAAGGAAAATGGGCGACAACCAAAGCCTGATGATGCCAAATTTATTATGTCCCACAATTTAAATTTGGCAGAGCTTGCAAAGCGATTAGCCGTAAATATTCCAGACCAATTTCTGCAAGAACTTGGGCATGATTTAGATGAAGAGTTACGCTCTATTAGATTGTATGAAGATACCTTATCAACTTTGGAAGAATTAAAGAAATTGGGAATTAAATTGGCATTATGCTCAAATTTAGCTATGCCATATGGAAAAATTGTTTCTTCATTATTACCGCCTCTTGATGCTTATGCTTGGAGTTATGAAGTTGCTGCAATTAAACCTGAGTCGAAAATCTATCAGTCACTCATTAACCAACTAGGTTGCCAAGCTTCAGAAGTCCTATTTATTGGGGATACAGCACTTGCAGATTTTACAGGGCCGACAGCATTTGGTATGTCTGCTAGATTGATCAATCGTCAAAATAGTCAAACATTGGCAGAAGTTTTAAACGACATACTTTAACAACTCGTGGACGCTACCTAATAGTGAATACTCACAGCTCCTCATCTTTCCATTTTTTAAATTCTGCAATTTGTTCATCAAGCTCCAGAACCCATGCTGGTTTTATATGTGGCACATTTAGGCGCTCAACACCTTGATGGTCAAAAAACTTATACACCTTTGCCGCCAACTTGATAAACGCCTGTTCAAACGTATTTGCCCAAACATCTAAACGATAATCATGATAATGCTCTTGGTATAATTTACCACCATCTTCTACTTTATTGAGATGTGAGCCAGTTTCTAAATAAATCACTAATTGCCCATTATCTTCATCATTATATGCACCGTGATAAACATTTTGGCAGTGCCCCCATGTATTCCAGTGCCATGATGGTACATCGCCAGTAACCGTCCAAAAAGCTGGGTGTGTATCAATAAAATGATAGGCAGTTAAAAAGTCTGTTGGATTTGCGAGATATGCTTGCTCATTTTCAAAGGCAGTCTGTAAAGCAGATTGTAAATGCTCAAATTTATTTTTATCGGTGTAGGAAAACAAACTACTAGAAAGATGCTCAGAGGTTTTAAAAAATAAACCACCACTCTCTTTATCCTTACCAAAATATTGATAGACCTCTGGTAGAATCTGTAAATCTGTAGGTTTGACATGATGGATCTGGTGTTGTACGTCTTTTAAGCTTTCGTGAATTGCTTCCATACGATCAGGGTAAGTGACGACAAGTTTCGTATCACGCAGTGATAAAATTGCTGGTTCAGTTATTTGGGGTAACTGTTCTAATAACCAGTCTGGTAATTGTTTTAATTCAGTCGGTTGCATTTTTAGTTATCCTTTTTTTAATAATTTCAACTTGTTACATGCGCTACACAACATAATTTGTGCAAGTTGAGTATAAGTTAGTCCATAGGAGTATATTGTCACACAATCGCTTCGACAAGCGCCCGACTAAGTTCACGCCTAAGTCTCAGCCAACAGTTTCCTGAACTTATTGAAGGAAAAATATTCCCCGTCTATTTTATACGACTCACTTACCTTTCCATTGAGCCATTATAGATTTTTCATCTTGGTGTAGGTGTTCAAAAAGCTTGTGTTTCCTTTCTTTAGTTTTTCTATATAAGCCTCACATTGAGCAGCTAAACCAAGATGATATTTTAAAGCGCTTTCCACTCTTGCTGTCACATACTTAATACTTTGAATTTCACGCTGCTGAGCAAAGACTTGAATCGCAGGATGTAACTGTTCTGAGCAACTTGCATCATTGCTAAAATATTTTAAGGTCTTGGTTTTGGCAAAATATATTGCAGCAAACAATCGCCCATCTTTAAACACAATCGCTGATGAAGCATCTAAACTAGTTCCAGACCGACCTTCATAATACAGAGCCTCATCTGTTTTCAGTAAATAGGGCACTGAGTAATTGTCGAAATTAGATTGAAATTTTAGATAATCATGCTTTAACAATGTTTGAAGTTCTGTTTGGATTTTTGGATTCAAAACAATTTGAGGAATTGATGAAATATCTGAATATTGAATGAAGTCTAGTTCTTGAGCATGAGTAAAAACGGAGATTGAAAAAAGTAGAAAAAGATAATAGTGATTCTTCATATCAAATTTATTATTTTTATGTCCATATTGACTTACTTATGGATTGTTCATTTTATATGGACACTTATGGAGTATCAATAAGAGTAAAACCTTTTTGAGTATTCATAACATTCTCCACAAATGTTTTGTTAATTTAATTATAAGCTTTGTAAGCTAACCTATATTTCAGCACAAAGTGTGCCAAAGCATATTACTTAATTATTTCTTATAAAATCAATACATTATTTAATAGATTTAAAATCTAAAAAAATACGTGAAAATTTTTTTGTAACTAATTGACAAAAAATGTCACTTTTTCCTTAATTAGTTATTTGTATGTCTATGATTGGAATCGAAAATTAAAGATTTATGAAAATAAGATCAAATTACAAAATTAAGAGTTTTTTGATTATCATGTGCAAAATTTCTTTTTCTTGAAGTTCTCATGAAATTCATGCTTGCCATCATCGCAGCAATTCTAATTTCCCTTGCCTGGCTAATGCCTGTACACTATCGTCCATGGGTCACCTATACAGGTGAACTTTATACATTTTTTGCTTTATTAGCTCTTACAGCACTATTTATAAAAGAAAAAATTAAACTGCCGATAATAATCTTCCCTTTACTATTTTTGGCTTGTATTCCTTTAATGCAGTTACTCGCATGGCAGGTATTTTTCTTTAGTACAGCCATGATGGGGACGATTTATGTGTTTACCTTCTGGTTGGCAAGTGTATTTGGTTACAATCTTTCAATAGGTCAATTTAATCGGGAAGAAACTTTTGCCAATCTTAGTTATGTATTTCTAGCTTCAGGGACGATTACCGGTTTAATTGCACTGTGTCAGTGGTCTAATCTGGATGCAGTGCTGCCAGGTATGGTGAATATTAGTGGAACCACACGACCATTTGCTAACTTTGCCCAGCCAAATAATATGGCGACGTTTTTACTTATGTCGCTGATGAGTTGCCTATATCTTTATGAAAAGAAAAAGATTCAAACAAAGTGGTTAATGACTTGCGCATTACCGATCATTATGGGCATCGCGCTTAGCCAATCCCGTACCTCGTGGGTAGCTGCCATAGCCATCATGATTTATCTTGCCATTTATCAATACAAAGGCATTATTCGCCTGAAATGGTATTACAGCAGTCTCTTGCTATTCCTATTTATTTTCTTTATCTGGTTGTTCCCTGTATTGAGTCTACTGATTGCACAGATGACAGATGCAGAGGTGATCCGTAGTCGTGAGTTGGTATCACGTGCAACCGGTGATATGTCACGACTCGCCATCTGGCAGCAAATGTTGGCCGCGATTCAGGCCCAGCCATGGTTTGGTTATGGCTGGTATCAGACCAGTATCGCTTTTGTTTCAATCACGGATACGGTTCAAGGTCCGGTCTGGATTCGTAGCGCACATAATTTTATTATCGATTTCCTGATCTGGAACGGGGTAGTGATTGGTGTCCCATTCTTAGCTTATTTCGGCTATCTGGGCTATCAAATACAGCGATGGGTGAAAACGCCGGAGTCAGTCATTGGCATATTAATGATCGGTGCTTTTGTTACGCATGCTATGTTTGAGTTTCCACAGCACTATGCCTATTTCCTGTTACCCGTGGGTTTTATTATGGGGACAGTACTGGCGCAGCGTTCAGATATAGCTAAGCAGCTTGTTATGCCGTCGTGGCTGATAAAAGCCATCTTTGCGGTTGGTGTTATTTTAATTGCAGTCATTTACCGGGATTATGATACCGCTGTACCAAAACTCGGTCAGAGCATTCGCTATGAACAGCAGCCGGAAAAAATTACCAATGAAAAGCCGATCTTCTTGCTGACGGAATTTAATCATCGTATTAACTGGATCCGTCTGAATCCTTATAGCAAAGCGTCTGCTGCACAGATTCAGGAAGGTGAACAAATGGTCTTGAGTTATCCGACTAAATATAACCTGATCAAATATGCCAAACTTTTAGCTTTTAATGGATATGAGGCGGAAGCTAAGCAACAGCTGCAACGCTTAAAGACTATTCAGAAAACTGAAATGAGTTATGAAGAATTAACGCAGGATGTACCTCGCTAAATACAAAAAAGCCAGCAGCTGCTGGCTTTTTCTTGGCTTAATTTTAAGTTTAGAGCTGACTTTGAATATAGTTTTCGATGCCAATGCTTTCGATCAAATCAATTTGTGTTGTGGTCCAGTCCAGATAGTTTTCTTCTTTCTCTAGGATTTCCTGAACCAAATCACGCGTTACATAATCCATTTGGGTTTCAGCCAGCGCGACTGCTTTCTGGATGACTTCAATATTTTCTTTGACTTTACGCACGTCACAATGCAGCACTTCTTGAGTATGCTGACCGATATACAGCTTGCCCAGATTCTGTAAATTTGGCAGACCTTCCAAAAATAAAATACGTTCAATAATTTTATCGGCATGTTTCATCTGAACAATGGATTCTTTATATTCTGCCGAGCCCAGTTTCTCAATGCCCCAGTCATTAAACATGCGCGAATGCAGGAAATACTGGTTAATGGCAGTTAAGTGGTGATACAACACCTGATTGAGCTGATTAATCACATCACGATTGCCTTTCATCGCATAACTCCATTTGGACCTGTTTTATCTTTCTAAGAAAGCGCTCTAATCCTGATAGTAAAGCAAGTCAGGGGTAAATGGCGAGTAATTTATCAAATCAAACGTAAAACCTCGTTTTCAAGGCAGGGATATAAATGAGTGACCTAAGCTATACGACATAAAATGTCGTTTCAAATTAACATTTTTAACTTTGGATATTCTATTGGTTATTTTCATTGATAAAATAATCGCATGAAAACACTTAAATTACGCATTAAAGATAAACATTCTAAGATATTAGAGCAATTAGCATCTGAAGTGAATTTCGTCTGGAATTATGTCAATGATTTAAGCTTTAAACACCTTAAAAGAAAAGGTGAATTTCTCAGTGCTTACGATATTGCTGAATATACGAAAGGTACATCTAGGCTTTGTGGGTTACATAGTCAAACCATTCAGGCTGTTACCGAAGAATTAGTCATACGAAAAAAGCAATTCAAGAAGACCAAACTAAAATGGCGGGTCAGTCATAAGAAATCAGCCAGAAGATCACTAGGTTGGATACCCTTTAAGAAAGTAGCAATCAAGTATGCTGATGGCCATATCAAGTATGGCAAGCATCAGTTTAAAATATGGGATAGCTATGGACTGTCAAATTACAGTATCAAGACTGGTTCGTTTGTCGAGGATGCGCGTGGCCGCTGGTATGTCTGCTTAGTTGTGAATAGCCCTGAAATTGAGAAATCGACTGCGACTAATTTGATTGGGATTGATCTGGGCTTAAAGGATATAGCCACTTGTTCGGATGGTACGATAATTTCAAATCCCAAGTTCTACCGTCAATATGAACAGAAATTAGGGATTGCTCAACGAGCTAAAAATAGAAAACGTGTCCGTGCATTACACGCCAAGATTGCAAACTGTCGTAAAGACCATTTGCACAAAGCAAGTACGATGCTTATAAAGAAAAATGCATTAATTGTTGTAGGCGATCTGAGTGCGAAAAAACTGGTGAAAACCAAGATGGCGAAGTCTGTTCTGGATACCGGATTTTCAGCATTCAAGACCATGCTCAAGTATAAATGCGAGAACGCAGGAGTATGGTTTGAAGAAGTTAGTGAAAGTTTCACAACCCAAATGTGTTCGTGCTGTGGTGAGGTCACTGCAAGCAGTCCGAAAGGTAGAGCAGATTTGCGAATAAGAGTATGGGAATGTGAAAACTGTTCAAGTGTTCTGGATCGTTATCTACTACATATAAATAGTAATATACAAAGTAAACAAAGAATGATTTACTCTTAATAATATACATTGTAGAATTTATATCTAAACACATATACATAGTAGATTCTACTTAATGAAAGTGCAGAAAATACGAATTAATAATCAAACAGAAGACTTTTGGATTGTCATTGGTGATGATCACTTAGCTATACCATCAATTGATCTTTATTTAAGGTATTTAAGTTCTGTTAGAAAATCTCCCAATACTATTCGTTCTTATGCTTATCATCTTAAAGAGTTTTAATGTGGTTCCGTTAA
Organism: Acinetobacter sp. AR2-3; assembly: GCF_001878775.1. Lineage (NCBI taxonomy): Bacteria > Pseudomonadati > Pseudomonadota > Gammaproteobacteria > Moraxellales > Moraxellaceae > Acinetobacter > Acinetobacter sp. AR2-3. Next base: position 173 of record NZ_MJIQ01000053.1, on the reverse strand, counting down.
TTAGACCACTCAATTCAGTTTTATAAGTGATAAATCCGCTCTAAATATTTAAATTATGCTGCCATTACTTTTAGTAAATGTTGATCTGTCTCTTATACACATCTCCGAGCCCACGAGACAAAAAAAAAAATTACCTTTACCGTGGAGCCAGGTCTCTATGTTCAAGATTGTGG